>NZ_JBWKZU010000034.1:0-61324 GCF_059424825.1 Acidovorax sp. GW101-11A03
GAGTGGAAGACCGTGACGCTCAGGCGGCCATCGGTTTCCTTCTTCAGCGCCTCGCCAAACTGCAGCGCAGCGCGGTTCCACGAATGGCCTGCGGGCGTGATCAGGCCCAGGCGGAACTCCTTGGCGTCGGCAGCCCGCGCCAGGGCCGGAAAGCCCAGCCCCGTGACGGCGGCTGCGGCCACGGCGTGGCGCTGGATGAAGTGGCGACGGGAGACTGGGCGGGCGGGCTGGGTCGTCATGATGAACTCCGTGAGTGAAAGAACGTTGGGAGGGGGACGGATCTGTCGTACGGCATGCCCTGCTACTTGAGCAGGCCGAGCGACAGGCAGGGGAACAGCGACAACATCACCAGCGCCACACAGCTGATGATGAAAAACGGGAGGGTGACGATGAACATCTTTCCGGGCTTGGCGCCGGTAACGGCCGATGCCACAAAGAAGCTCAGGCCCACGGGCGGCGACATCAGGCCCAGCACCAGGTTGATGACCACCACCACGCCGAAGTGGCGCGGGTCGATGTGATAAACCTCGGTGGCAATGGGCAGCAGGATGGGCACGGTCATGATGAGCCCGGGGATGCCGTCGATGACGGTGCCGATCACCAGCAGGATCACATTTGCCAACAGCAGGAAGGTGACCGGGTCGTGCGCCACGGTCTGCACCCAGGCGGCCACCATCTGCGGCACCTTGCCGTAGATCAGCAGCCACGAGAACACGGCCGCTGCTGCCACCAGGAACAGCACCACGGCCGAGTAGATGGCCGAGCGCAGCAGGATGCGCGGCAGCGCGTTGAAGCGGAACTCCTTGGTGACAAACCGCCCCACCAGGGCCGAGGCCACGGCGCCCACGGCGGCCGATTCGGTGGGGTTGGCAATGCCGCTCAGGATGGAGCCCACGATGACAATCGGGATCAGCAGCGTGGGGCTGGCCTGCGCGGCGGTGCGCGCGCGCTGGGCCAGCGTGCGCTTTTCGCTGCGGGGGTAGTCGTAGACAAACCCCATGAGCGCGATCACGACAAAGAACAGCAGCGTGAGCAGGACGCCGGGCAGAATGCCCGCAATCAGCATGTCGCCCACGGCCACCTGGGCCAGCACGCTGAACACCACAAACATCACCGAGGGCGGGATGATGGGGCCGAGCATGCCGCCGTACACCGTGAGCCCGGCGGCAAAGGTCTTGTCGTAGCCCTGCTTCTCCATCTCGGGCACCATCACCTGCGACATGATGGCCACCTGCGCGGTGGCCGAGCCGATGATGGACGACACCAGCATGTTGGCGAGGATGTTGACGTAGGCGAGCCCCCCCTTGACCGAGCCGATGAAGGCCATGGCCAGGTCCACCAGGCGGCGCGTGATGCCGCCGCTGTTCATGATCTCGCCGATCAGGATGAACAGCGGGATGGCGATGAGGCCGTAGCTGTCCACCCCGCCGAACATCTGCACGGGGAAGGACTGGAACAACACCGGGCTGTTGATGCTGAGGATGTACACGATGCCTGCCAGGCACAGGCATACCCCGATGGGCACGCCCACCATCAGCACGGCGAGGAAGAAAAGGGTGGTGAGCATGGGGGCCTCGGAGGTCAGTTCACGGCGTCGGCGTTGACCACGTCGAAGCCCGGGTGCTGCACGCGTTCAGCGGCGCCCAGGTCTTCGAGCAGGTTGGCCAGCGCATGCACGGTGAAGGTGGCTGAAAACAGCGGCAGGATGAGCTGCAGCACCCAGGTGGGCCAGTTCAGCGTCTGCGTGCGCTCGGTGTACAAAAAGTTGAAGCGTTCGGCCGCAAACTCCTTGGCATCAAAGCCATGGCGCGCAATGCCCACCGGGTCCATCCACACCCAGCACATCACCAGCATGGCTACTCCAAAGACCAGCACACCCAACATGGCCACCACCTTGGCGGCTCGGACGCTGCGCGGGCCCAGGTGGTCGGTGAGCAGGCCCACGGCAAAGTCCATGCGCAGCCGCGTCATCACCGAGGCCCCCACAAAAGTCAGCCATACCACGGTGTAGACCGCTGCTTCGTCCACCCAGTAGATGGGCATGCCTGAGTAGCGTGTGCCGACGTTGAACAGGATGAGCAGCACCAGCAGCGTCATGAGGCCGGTGAGTACATATCGCTCGACGCGCAGGATGTGCGAGGACAGCGCCAGCACCCAGCGAACAGGGGTACGCGGCGTGGCAGCAAGCGGTGGGGTGGGGCTGTGGGATGAGGGCATGGGGCGATGTGCAGTTTTTAATATCCGGTTGATATATTTATAAGCAAGATAGGTGCCTGCGTGCTGTGCCTGGTGATCCCGTGCGTGGTGCGCTCGTCAGGCAGGCGGCGCGCCAGCGGCTTCGAGCGTGGGCTTGTCGCTGGCTGCCAGCGTGGCGATGCGCGCAGGCGCCAGCAGATGCCGGGGCGCGGCAGGTGTCCAGCCAAACAGGTGCTGCGTGGCCGCGCCGCAAACACGGCCCTGGCAGGCGCCCATGCCACAGCGGGTGTGCAGCTTGGCGTCGATCCACCCCTGGCGCGGGGCCAGATCGGCATAGGCCACGTCTTCGCAGCGGCACACCAGGGTGTCGGGGCGGGGTAGGGCCTTGAGCTGTTCGTTCAGCACAAACGAGGTCTGCAGCGCCTGGGCAAAATCTTCCCAGCGCGCGAGTTGCGTGCGCATTGCATGTGCCTGTTGCACGTGGCCTGCCGCGATATGGCCCGCGATCGCGCCTTGCACCAGGGCCCGCTCACTGCCGCCAAAGCCCGTGCTTTCCCCTGCAGCCAACACACCTGCCACCGAGGTGCGCATCTGCGCGTCCACCACCAGGCCCAGGCCATCACTCAGTGGTCCGCCCAGCGCACAACCAAGTAGCCGGCCCAGCTGGGTGTTGGGCACCAGACCAAAGCCGCAGGCGATGCGGTCGCAGGCGATGGTTTCTTCTGCGTGCGTGCCCTTGCGCAGCCGCACGGACTGCACCTGGGTGGTGCCTTGTGCCTCCAGCACATGGGTGTTGGCACGCAAACCAGTATTCAGCAGCGTGAGGGCCTGCAGCGCCTTGGCAGGCCAGCGCGGCAGCTGCGCCGCAAAGCCCGCCAGTGCGGCCCAGGAGGCCTGCTCGGCAATGCGCACTACGGTGGCGCCCGCTTGCGTGGCGGTGGCGGCGGCCGCCAGCAGCAGCGGGCCGGTGCCAGCAATCACGATGCGCTGGCCGCGCACATCCAGCCCCGCCTTGATGAGGGCCTGCAGTGCACCCGCGCCCGTCACGCCGGGCAAGGTCCAGCCGGGGAAGGGCAGCAGCAGCTCGCGTGCGCCGGTGCACAGGATGATGCGGTGGCTGTGCTGGGTCCATCCCCGGTCGGCGTCTTCCAGCAGCAGGGTGGGGGCCTTGTCGGTGGGCTGGCGTGCGCCCAGGCCCACCACCCGGGTGCCGGTCAGCACGCGGATGTTGGCGTGCTTGGCCAGGGCCGCGCGGTGCTGCTGCGCCAGCGGCGGCAGGGCCACCTGTGGGCCATCGCGCCAGATCTGTCCGCCGGGCTGGGGGTTGTCGTCCACGACGGTGATGACTGCACCGCTGGGTGCGGCGGCCAGGGCTGCGGCCATGCCCGCCGGGCCTGCGCCGATGATGAGGATGTCGCAGCGTTCGTGCATGGGGGTGGGGCGATTCATGGGCATGGCGTAGCGCTCCCGGGGGCCATACCTGCATCGGTGTCGATGGCCATGCCGTCGGCGCACACCGTCTGGCAGGCCAGGCGGATGCGGCCGTGGATGCGTACGCGGCATTCGTGGCACACGCCCATGCCACACAGCGGTGCGCGCGCATGGCCGGTGACGGAGGTGCGGGTGGTGCCCGGCGGTTGTTGCGCCAGCGCGGCGGCCACGCTGGTGCCCGCTGGCACTTGCCGGGGGACTCCGTTCACGACGATCTGCACGGTGGTGGTTGCCGGGCGCGTCATGCAGCACCCCGCAAATCAAAACGTTGCGCCGCGTAGGGCCTGGGGTCGATGGGCGGCGTGCTTCCGGTGATCTGTGCCGCCAGCAGTTGTGCGGTGGCGGGTGCCGTGGTCACGCCCAACCCTTCATGTCCTACCGCCAGCCACAGGTGGGGGCGCTCGGGGTGCGGGCCGATGATGGGCAGACTGTCGGGCGTGGCGGCGCGAAACCCTGTCCAGGTGCGGATCGCGTTCAGGTCCGCCAGGCCGGGCAGGTACATCAGTGCGCGTTGGAGCATGCGCGCCAGCACGGCGTGGTTGACGGCCGCGTCGGTGGTGTCGAACTCGCGCGACGAGCCGATCAACAACTGCCCCGTGGGCCGGGGCTGCACATTGAAGGCCACCGAGGTGCCATCGCTGTGGTGGGCGCTGGTGATGTAGCCCAGTTCCACCAATTGGTGGTGCACGGTGCCCGGGTAACGGTCGGTGATGACGAGGTGGCCCTTTTTGGGGCGCAGCGGTAGGCCGGGGCACAGCTGCGGGGCCTGGATGCCGCTGGTCAGCACGATGGCGCCCGCGCTGCGCTGGCTGCCATCGCGCAAGGTGACGGTGTGGCCGTCGATCTGCGTGGCTTCGGCCTGTTCGACCACCACGGTTCCATGCGCTGCGGCCTGGGCCACCAACCACTGGGCGGCACGCGGGGCATAAACCACGCTATCGCCATTCACCTTCAGCGCGCCCGCCAGGCCGGGGCGCAGCGCGGGTTCTGCGCGGGCGAGGGCGGTGGCATCCAGCATCTCGCAAATCACGCCTTGTGCTTGCAAGGTGGAACGCTTGGCGTGTGCGGCCTGCAGTTCTTCTTCATTGGCTGCGATCCACAGCGTGCCGCAGACGGTGAAGGCGCAGCCCGCATCCATCTGCGGTGCCCAGGCGTGCCAGAGGTCCAGCGACGATTTGCTGAGTGCCAGCTCAGCCGGGTTGTCATCCATCACCACCAGATGGCCCATGCCCGCCGCCGTGGCACCGCCCAGGCGCGCATCGATGATTCGCACCGACAGCCCGGCCTGCACGAGCGCATGGGCACAGGCCGCGCCGACGATGCCAGCGCCAATCACAAGGACATCGGTGGTTTGCATGGGGCCTGTGGGGATGGAAAGAGGCGCTTTACAGCCGGATGCCCCAGCCGAAGGGGTCTGCGTCGTCGATCAGCAAGGTTGCTTCTGCGCTCATGTAGGCGCGGCCACGCAGCGTGGGGACCAGCTTGCCATCGTCCTGCAGCGTGTAGCTGGCCTCGAACTGGCTGCCAATGATGCTGGCCTGGCGCCAGATGGCACCGGGTGCCAGCTTGCCATCGGCGGCCAGGCAGGCAATCTTGGCGCTGGTGCCGGTGCCGCAGGGGGAGCGGTCGTAGGCCTTGCCGGGGCACAGTACGTAGTTGCGGCTGTCGGCATTGTCGTCGTCCGCAAAGAGTTCGATGTGGTCGATCTCGCCACCGTTGTCGCCGCGAATGCCCTGGTCCTTCAGGGCCTGCTGCACGGCGCAGCTGTAGTGCATCAGGGCCTCCAGGTTGTCGCTGGCCACGCGCTGGCCGTGGTCCGAGATCAAAAAGAACCAGTTGCCGCCCCAGGCCACATCACCCACTACGCGCCCGTAGCCGGGCACATCCACCGCCAGCTGGTGGTGCAGGCGATAGGCGGGCACATTGCGCACGCTGACTGATCCATCGGTGTGCAGTGTCGTGGTGACCGTGCCCACGGGCGTTTCGATGCGGTGTTCGCCAGGCTGGATGCGGCCCATGTAGGCCAGCGATGCGACCAGGCCAATCGTGCCGTGGCCACACATGCCCAGGTAACCGCTGTTGTTGAAGAAGATCACGCCTGCCGCGTTGGCAGGGTCTTGCGGTGCGCAGAGCAGCCCGCCCACCACCACGTCGCTACCGCGCGGCTCCAGCACGGTAGCGGCGCGCCAGGCATCGTGCTCGCGCGCCAGGCGCTCGCGCCGCTCGGCCATGGTGCCAGTGCCCAGGTCCGGAAAACCGCCAATGACAAGCCGGGTCGGCTCGCCGCCGGTGTGGGAGTCAAGGATCTGGATGCGTTTCATGGAGTTGTTTCAGGGGTAAGGGCTGAGAACGGGGTCAGTAACTTGCGAGGGGCACGGGCGCAGCGTTGCGGAAGGTCAGCACCGTGATGGGCGCCTGCTTGAGGTTGCCCTTGTCATCGTAGGCGTAGGTGCCCGCCACGCCCTGGTGGCTGGATTGGAGCATCTGTGCGCCCACCTTGGCGGGCTGGGTGGAGTTGGCCTTTTGCATCGCGTCGGCCATGAACATCACCTGATCGTAGTAGGAGGCGGCATACGCGTCGGCATCCAGCTTGAAGCGCGCCTTGTACTTGGCCTTGAAGGCCGGGCCGTTGGCCACCTTGTCGAGCATGGTGCCGCCCTGGGCGCAGAACACAGTGTCGTTCACGGCCTCGCCGCCGAGCTTCCCTACCTCGGGGCTGCACAGGGTGTCGCCGCCCAGCAGCTTGGCGGTAAGGCCGAGTTGCTTCATCTGCCGTGCCATGGGCGCGGCCTGGGGCGCATAGCCGCCAAAGAAGATGGCCTGCGGCTGCTTGGCCTTGAGGCTGGTGAGGATGGAGAGGAAGTCCGTGGACTTGTCGGTGGTGAACTCCTGGCCCACCACCGTGAGGCCCTGCTTCTTGGCCTCCTTGGTGAACTGGTCGGCCACGCCCTGGCCGAAGGCGGTGCGGTCGTCGATCACGGCCACCTGTTTGACCTTGAGCACCTGCGCGGCATACACGGCCATGTTGGAGCCAATCTGCGTGTCGCTGGCGATGATGCGGAACAGGTTCTTGTAGCCGCCTTCCGTCACCTTGGGGTTGGTGCCCACGGTGGACACCATGGCGCCGCCGTCGTTGTAGACCCGGGACGCGGGGATGGCCACGCCCGAGCAATAAGGCCCCATGACGAACTTCACGCCGCTGTCCACCAGTTTCTGGGCCACGCTCACGCCAGTGCGCGCATCACATTGGTCGTCTTCCGACACGAGTTCGAATTTCAGCGTCTTGCCCTCGACCACGATCTTTTTCGCGTTGAGTTCCTCGACGGCCAGGCGCACGCCGTTCTCGTTGTCCTTGCCCGCGAAGGCGTTGGGGCCCGAGAGCGGGCCGCTGTGGCCGATCTTGATGACCTGCTCTTGCGCGCTGGCCTGGTGGGCGTGGCCCGCCAGAAGTAGGGCCGCAATGGCAGCGGGCGTGAGCGTCCGAAATCCGAAAGATGCACGTGTCATGGAAAACCTCTTGTGTGTGCGTGATGGAAAGGGCCGGTGTCTCGTCCGGCCCGGTGACGGAAATGGCGGGGCGTGTCAGGCGACGGACTGGTACTGGGTCGGGCGGGTTTCGAGCGCCTGGCGGACCACACGCTCGACAAATGCGCGCTCTTCGCCCACCAGCGGCAGACGGGGGCGGCGCATGTGCTCGGTGCCTACGCCCACGAGCACGTCGATCAGCTTGAGGTTCTGCACCAGCTTGTTCGACACATCCAGGTGCAGCATCGGCGTCATCCACTGGTACAGCGGCAGCGCTTCGGCAAATTTTCCGGCCTTCATCAGGTCATACAACGCAACCGTTTCGCGCGGGAAGGCGCAGCCCACGCCCGCCAGCAGGCCGTCGCAGCCCAGCGCCAGACCTTCGTAGGCCAGGTCGTCCACGCCCAGGAAGAGCTGGTAGCGGTTGCCCACGGTGTTGCGCAGGTCGGTGATGCGGCGGATGTCGCCTGTGCTTTCCTTGATGGCGGCGATCCATTCGCAATCGGCCAGCTCCAGCATGTGCTCGGGCTTCAGGTCCACGCGATAGGCGACGGGGTTGTTGTAGACCATCAGCGGGCGCTGGGCGGCTGCGGCCATGGCGCGCACATTGGCCATGGCCTCGCGCGCATCGGCTACGTAAATCACCGAGGGCATGACCATGTAGCCCGCCACGCCGAGCTTGTTGGCACCGTCGATGTAGCGCAGCGCTTCGCGGGTGCTGGTTTCGGACACATTGGCCAGCACGGGCACGCGGCCGTCGGCGGCTTCGAGGGCGATCTTTGCTACCTGGAGCTTTTCTTCCAGGCTCAGGGTGCTGGCTTCGCCCAGCGAGCCGCAGGTGACCAGGCCGTGGATGCCGTTGCGGATCTGGAAGTCGATGTGGCGGGCCGTGCCTTCGGCATCGATCGACTCGTCAGCGTGGAACTTGGTGGTGATGGCGGGGAAGATGCCTTGCCAGCGGGGTTGGGGATTCATGGGAACGTGCTCCGGGGTGGGTGATGAACTTCAGTATGTTGTAAATATATTAAAGAAATATTTGAAATGCAGTGGGCGTTTTCATCTTTTTGCAAAGTGCGTGCGGGCCATGCCTGACGGCAGGCATCCGCGAGTGGGGCGGATGGGGTGGGGGCGGGCACAGGCCGTAAGCCAGGCGGTGTCGCTCCCCAGCCACGGGCTGCGAGGCGCCAAACCTATAATGAAAGGTTGGTCCCGCTGGGCCGTCCGCAGGCATCGGCCTGCACGGCGCCCCACCGTGTGAAACCACTCCACCACACCATGAGCAGCACACCCACTTTTTCTGTCGCCGACATCCGCAAGTCCTTCCTGGACTTCTTCGTCTCCAAGGGCCACACCGTTGTGGCATCGAGCCCCCTGGTGCCGGGCAACGACCCCACGCTGATGTTCACCAATTCGGGCATGGTGCAGTTCAAGGACGTGTTCCTGGGCACCGACAAGCGCCCTTACAACCGGGCCGTGTCCGTGCAGGCCTGCCTGCGTGCCGGTGGCAAGCACAACGACCTGGAAAACGTGGGCTACACCGCGCGCCACCACACCTTCTTTGAAATGCTGGGCAACTGGTCGTTTGGCGACTACTTCAAGCGCGAATCGCTCAAATGGGCGTGGGAACTGCTCACCACGGTCTACAAGCTGCCGCCCGAGCGCCTGCTGGCCACCGTGTACCTGGAAGATGACGAGGCCTACGACATCTGGACCAAGGAAATCGGCCTGCCGCCCGAGCGCGTGATCCGTATCGGCGACAACAAGGGTGGCCGCTACAAGTCCGACAACTTCTGGATGATGGCTGACACCGGCCCCTGCGGCCCCTGCAGCGAAATCTTCTACGACCACGGTCCGCACATTGCTGGCGGCCCTCCTGGCAGCCCCGATGAAGACGGCGACCGTTTCATCGAGATCTGGAACAACGTGTTCATGCAGTTCGACATGGCCGAAGACGGCTCGGTCACGCCGCTGCCCGCACCCTGCGTGGACACCGGCATGGGCCTGGAGCGTCTGGCCGCCATCCTGCAGCATGTGCACAGCAACTACGAGATCGACCTGTTTGACACGTTGATCAAGGCTGCCGCGCGCGAGACCGGTGTGACCGACCTCAACAACAAGAGCCTGCGCGTGATTGCCGACCACATCCGCGCCACCGCCTTCCTGGTGAGCGACGGCGTGATCCCCAGCAACGAAGGCCGGGGCTATGTGCAGCGCCGCATCGTGCGCCGCGCCATCCGCCACGGCTACAAGCTGGGCAAGAAGACGCCGTTCTTCCACAAGCTGGTGGCCGACCTGGTGCGTGTGATGGGTGACGCCTATCCCTCCATCCGCGAGCAGGAGCAGCGCATCACCGATGTGCTCAAGACCGAGGAAGAGCGCTTCTTTGAAACGCTGGCCAACGGTATGGAAATTCTGGATGCCGCGCTGGAAGGCGGCGCCAAGGTGCTGCCCGGCGATGTGGCCTTCAAGCTGCACGACACCTACGGCTTCCCGCTCGACCTGACCAACGACGTGTGCCGTGAGCGCGACGTGGAAGTGGACGAGGCTGGTTTCAAGACCGCCATGGAGAAGCAAAAGGCCCAGGCCCGCGCCGCTGGCAAGTTCAAGATGGACAAGGCGCTGGAGTACACCGGCGTGGCCAACCAGTTCACCGGCTACGAGCACCTGGCTGAGACTGCAAAAATCGTAGCAATCTATGTAGATGGGACGAGCGTAGCGGCACTGAAAGCCGGTCAAAACGGAGTGCTGGTGCTCGACACCACCCCGTTCTACGCCGAAAGCGGCGGTCAGGTGGGTGACGAAGGCACCATCACCAGTGGTTCGGCCCGCTTTGCGGTGGGCGACACGCTCAAGATCAAGGCCGATGTGTACGGCCACCACGGCACGCTGGAAGAGGGCACGCTGAACGTGGGCGACACGGTGCAGGCCCAGGTGAACACGGCAGTGCGTGCCGCCACCATGCGCAACCACTCGGTCACGCACATCATGCACAAGGCGCTGCGCGAAGTGCTGGGCAGCCACGTGCAGCAAAAGGGCAGCCTGGTCAATGCTGACCGCACGCGTTTCGACTTCACGCACAACGGTGCAGTCGCGGCCGCAGAGATCCGCGAGATCGAGCGCCGGGTCAACGAAGAAATTCTGGCCAATCAGCCCACGCAGGCCCGTGTGATGGACATCGAGTCCGCCCAGAAGACCGGCGCCATGATGCTGTTTGGCGAGAAGTACGGCGAAACCGTGCGCGTGCTCGACATCGGTACCAGCCGCGAACTGTGCGGCGGCACCCACGTGCAGCGCACGGGCGACATCGGCCTGTTCAAGGTGGTGGGTGAGGGCGGCGTGGCTGCGGGCATCCGCCGCATCGAGGCCGTTACGGGCGCCAACGCGCTGGCCTATCTGCAGAACCTGGAAGACACAGTGAACCAGGCCGCCAGCACCCTCAAGGCGCCCGTGGCCGAACTCAACGGTCGCATCAGCCAGGCGCTGGACAACGCCCGCGCTCTGGAAAAGGAAGTGGCGGCCTTGAAGGGCAAGCTGGCCTCCAGCCAGGGCGACGAGCTGGTGAACCAGGCCGTGGAGGTGAAGGGCCTCAAGGTTCTGGCCGCCGCGCTGCCCGGCGCAGACGCCAAGACCCTGCGCGACACCATGGACAAGCTCAAGGACAAGCTCAAGACCGCTGCCATCGTGCTGGCTGCCGTGGATGGCGACAAGGTGCAGATCGCTGCCGGCGTCACGGCCGACAGCGTGGGCAAGCTCAAGGCCGGAGAACTGGTCAACTTTGTGGCCCAGCAAGTGGGTGGCAAAGGCGGCGGCAAGCCCGACATGGCGATGGCGGGCGGCACCGATGCCTCCAAGCTGCCTGCGGCGCTGGCCTCGGTGACCGGCTGGGTCACGCAGCAGCTGGGTTGATCCCCGGCGCCACCCCGGCGGCGCTGGCTGCCTGGGTGGTGTTGCGAAAAAGGGGATGACGCGCGACGGGCTTTCCCCCTACATTCAGCCGCATGGACGACACCATGCGCGAAAGCCCGCCAGCGCCCAAGCCCACCGTGCCTGACGACTCGCCGACCCTGCTCACTCAGGGCGCGGCGGCCGACCTGCCTTGGTGGCGGCGCATCACGGTGCCGTTCGAGGTGTTGATCGCCTCCGTGGTGGTCTCGGCCATGCTGCTGCTTACGGCGCTGCTGGTCTACCAGGTGAGCACCAGCGCGCGCCAGGCCATCATTGCAGCGTCCGACGACAGTGCGCAGCACATCAGCCAGCTGGTGGCCGAGCGGGTGCAGCGCATCGTGGACCCGGCCGATGCAGCCATCCGCCTGCTGGCGTTCGACCCCATTGCCTCGGCCACCTCGCTGCCCGCACGTATGCGCCGCCTGCCGGTGCTGGCGCGCCTGCTGGAGCAGAACCCGCTGCTCTCGGCCGTATTCATCGGCTATCCCGATGGCCAGTTTTTGCTGGTGCGCCCCGTGCGCGACGAAGCCATGCGCCTGCGGCTGGATGCGCCCCGCGAGACGGCCTTTCTGGTGCAGTCCATGGCGCGCGAGCGGGGTGTGAGCGGCATGGTGGGGCGCTGGAGCTACTACGACGCTGCGCTGCGCCAGATTGATTCCTCCGTGCGGCCCGAGTACCGCTATGACCCGCGCACCCGGCCCTGGTATGCCGAGGCGGCTGAAAAGAACACCCAGATCCTGACGGCACCCTATGTTTTCTTCACCACGCAGGAAGTGGGCGTCACGCTGAGCCAGCCCAGCGAAGACGGGCGGGCGGTGATTGGTCTGGATGTGGCGCTGACCGATCTGGGGCGCGAGATTGCCGGGCTGCGCCTGATGCCCCGCACCGAAATTGCCGTGGTGGACAAGGACCTGCGCGTGCTGGCCTACCCGGACATGTCCCGCGTGATCATGCGCGATGGCGCGACGTCTGGCCTGCGCTTGCGCACGCTGGGCGACCTGGGGGTGAGCAGCCTGCAGGCCATGCAAGGGCCCGGGCTGCAAAGCGGAAAGTCGCAGCGCCTGGTGGCCGATGGCGAGGAGTGGCTGACCCGTGCCCTGCCGCTCGAATCCATGCGCTGGCGGGGGCTGCAGATCCTGATGGCCATTCCCACCCAGGCGCTGCTGGCCGATGTGAACGAGAACCTGCGGCGCCAGGTGTGGCTGTCGGTGTCGCTCATCGGGCTCATGCTGCCCGTGGGCTGGCTGGCCGGGCGGCGCGTGGGGCGCAGCCTGTTTGGCCTGGCGTCACAGGCGCGGGCGCTGGCGCGGTTCGACTTCCGGCGGGCGGCCCGCCCGCTGTCGCCCGTGCGCGAAGTGCGTGACCTGGGGCAGGTGATGGACCGCATGTCGGACACCATCCAGGAGTTTCTTCACATCACCCACCACATCAGCGCCGAATCGCGCACCGACCTGATGTTGTCGAGCGTGCTGTACGAGCTGGTGCGTGCCACCAGCTGTACGGGCGGCGCGGTCTACATGGTGGAAGCCCAGCGTGCGGGCCTGCTGCGCACAGCCCGCTACTGCGAAGACCCTGAGCAGCAGTCACGCTTTCCCGAGCACCTGGCGATGGTGCACTTCATCAACCATACCCAGGCACAGGAAGGTGACCAGCACGAAGACGATGACGACGCCGAACCCGTGCGTGTGCTGCGCGTGCAGCTGCGCACGCGGGATGGGCAGCCCCTGGGGCTGCTGGTGCTGCGGTATGTGGCCGATGCATTGCAGGACGATGCGCACTTCCGCGCCTTTGTCGAGAAGCTCTCGGGCACGCTGTCGGTGGCGATTGAAACGCGCAACCTGATTGAAGGTCAGAAGAAGCTGCTGGACGCCGTGATCCGCCTGCTGGCCGACGCCATCGACGCCAAGAGCCCCTACACCGGCGGGCACTGCGAGCGCGTGCCGCAGCTGGCCGAGTCGCTGATGCAGCGCATGTGTGAGGCCGACGAGGGGCCTTTTGCCCAGGTGAGCATGACCGATGCCGAGCGCTACGAGTTCCGCCTGGGCGCCTGGCTGCACGATTGCGGCAAGGTCACCAGCCCCGAGCACATCATCGACAAGGCCACCAAGCTGGAGACGCTCTACAACCGCATCCACGAGGTGCGCATGCGCTTCGAGGTGCTGTGGCGCGATGCCGAGCTGGACTACTGGAAGCAGCAGGTTGCGGGGGTGGACCCGGTGCGCCTGCAGCGCGAGCTGTTGCAGCGGCGCGAGCAATTGCATCAGGACTTTGCCTTTGTGGCCCGCTGCAACGTGGGCGGCGAATTCATGGCCGAGGCCGACATCGCCCGCCTCAAGGCCATTGGCCGCCAGGTGTGGCAGCGGCATTTTGACGACCGCCTGGGCTTGTCGGCCGCCGAGATGCTGCGGTTGGCCAACGTGCCAGCGCGCCCGCTGCCTGCCAATGAACCCCTGCTGGCCGACCGTCCGGAGCACATCGTGCCCTGGGGGGCACGCAAGCCGCCGGTGGAGGCGGGCAACCCCGCCAACCGCTGGGGCTTTGACATGGTGCTGCCGCCGCAGGAGGCCCACCTGGGCGAGCTGCACAACCTGTCGATCCAGCGCGGCACGCTCACGTCAGAGGATCGCTTCAAGATCAACGACCACATCGTGCAGACCATCATCATGCTCAGCGGCCTGCCGTTTCCACCGCACCTGGCGCGGGTGCCGATGATTGCGGGCTCGCACCACGAAAAGCTGGATGGCACGGGCTACCCGCGGCGCCTGAAGGCCGCCGAGCTGACCCTGGCCGACCGGGTGATGACCCTGGCCGACATCTTCGAGGCGCTGACGGCGGCCGACCGCCCCTACAAGCCGCCCAAGACCTTGTCCGAGTCGCTCAAGATCATGACCCACATGGTGCGCGACCGGCACATCGATGCCGAGGTGTTCCGGTTTTTCCTCACCAGTGGGGTGTGGCGCGAGTATGCCGAGCAGTTCCTCGCGCCTGCGCAGCGCGATGTGGTGGATGTGGACGCCATCCTGGCGTCGCTGGCCTGATCCATCCCGGCGGGGGCTTCGTCAGCTGTGGGCAGGCGAGGGGCCGGCCGCTTCAGAACAGTTCGACGTCGTCGTTGGCAACCTTGGCCGCAAGGTGGCCGTTGGCCACCAGGTCGTCGTAAAAGCAGACCTGATTGCGGCCGTGCTCCTTGGCGTAGTAAAGCGCCTGGTCGGCCTGGCCGAGGATTTCGACTGGCGAGCCCTTGGTGGTGCAGACAAAACCCAGGCTCACAGTGACCCGGCCCACCTGCGGAAAGTTGTATTCCTGCACCGCCAGCCGGAAGCGGTTGAACACCTTGTGGGCCGTGCTCAGCGTGGTGGAGCGCAGCAGCACCACAAACTCCTCGCCGCCAAAGCGGAAGATGCGGTCGTGGCTGCGGAACGAGCTGCGCAGGATGTTGGCGATCAGGATCAGCACCTCGTCGCCATACAGGTGACCGAAACGGTCGTTGACCTGCTTGAAATGGTCGATGTCCACCACAGCCAGCCATTGCTGCACAGGCTCGTGTTCATTGGCTACCGGGCTTTCGTCGGCCACCAGCGATTCGTTGGCGGCGCTGGTGCGGCTGGCCAGCCCGCTCATGGTGTGGCGCGAGAACTGCTCGTCAAACGTCTTGCGGTTGAACAGCCCGGTCAGCGCATCGCGCTCGCTGTAGTCAAGCAGGCTCTGGTAGTTCTGGTAGACCTGGAACACACCCATGAGCACATCCAGCTTGTGGGCCGAGAAGGGCCGCGACTGCGTGATCTCCAGGCAGGTGCTGACCTTGTCATGCATCCACACCGGCAGCCACAGCACATACCGGCCCTTGCGCGGCGAGGCCAGGGCGCTTTCGCCATGGGTGTCCACGCAGCCGCGCAGCGCGGGGTAGTTGTCCAGCGGCTCGCGGCGGGGGTCTGCGGCGGCCTCCGAGTCGGTGGAAACCAGCTGGCCGTTGTCCACCCAGGTGCGCGGGCGCACGTAGGGCACGCCTGCATCGGTAAAAAGCTCCAGGGCCCGCACCTCGGTGATGCTGCTGAGCTTTTGCAGCGTGGACAGCACCGACACCTCCAGCCGCAGGTGGTCGCGGTGGCCAGTCATCTCCACCAGGTTTTGCAGGATGGGTTTCATAGGCGGTGTTTGGCGGGCCGGTCGGGGCATGGTGGCTGGTGCTGCTACTGGTTGCGTCGCACGAACACCACGTCCCACACCCCATGTCCGAGCCGCAGGCCGCGGTTCTCGAACTTGGTGAGAGGGCGGTAGTCGGGCTGCGGCGCAAAGCCAGCGGCGGTGTTCTGGAGCAGGGGCTCGGCGCTCAGCACCTGCAGCATCTGCTCTGCGTAAGGTTGCCAGTCGGTGGCGCAATGCAGGTAGCCACCGGGTTTGAGGCGGGCGGCCAGCTTGGCCACCAGCGGGGGTTGGATCAGGCGGCGCTTGTTGTGCTTCTTCTTGTGCCAGGGGTCGGGGAAGAAGATGTGCACGCCGTCGAGAACGCCGTGCGGCAGCATGTGGTCGATGACCTCCACGGCGTCGTGCTGCAGGATGCGGATGTTGGTCAGCTCCTGCTCGCCGATGCGCTTGAGCAGCGCACCTACGCCGGGCTCGTGCACTTCGCAGCACAAAAAGTTGTCGTCCGGGCGCACGCGGGCGATGTGGGCCGTGGCCTCGCCCATGCCAAAGCCGATTTCGAGCACCAGCGGGGCGCTGCGGCCAAAGGTGGCCGTGGCGTCCAGCGGGGCGGGGGCATAGGGCAGAACAAAACGGGGACCAAAGTCTTCAAAGGCCTTGGCCTGGCCGGTGGTGGTGCGGCCTGCACGGCGCACAAAGCTCTTGATGGTCTTGGGGTGGGTCACGCCCGCAGGCGCTGCACCAGGGGCGGAGGGAGCGGCAGCGGGTGCTGCGCTCGCGGGGGCGGAAGCAAGGGTCGGTTCAATCACGGTGAGCCATTGTAGTGACGTCGCCACGCCGCAACCCACCGTGTTAGTGCGTCCCCCAGGTGATTGTTGTGCAGATGTTCCAGTGCGGGCAGGCCCAGCACCTGGGCCGCTTGCGCGAGGGCCTGCAACGGGTCGGCGAGGTCCAGCGCGCGCGCGCCGTTCTGCTTGGAGAGCTTCTCGCCATTGGCGCCATGCACTAGTGGGGTGTGCAGGTAGCGGGGCGTGGGCACGCCCAGGGCCTGCTGCAGCAGGATCTGGCGCGGGGTGTTGTCTGCCAGGTCCTCGCCGCGCACCACGTCGGTGATGCCCTGGGCTGCGTCGTCCACCACCACGGCCAGCTGGTAGGCCCAGAGCCCGTCGGCCCGGTGCAGCACAAAGTCGCCCACGCTGCGGGCCACGTCCTGCTGCTGCGGGCCCAGGCGGCGGTCATGCCAGTGAAGAGTGTTGTTTGCTATTGAGTTGATAGCTGGTAGGGCATATCCATCGGGCGGGAGGGGCTGTTTTTGCTTGAAATCGGTGGCATTGAAGCGCCACGAGCGCCCGGTGCGCCCCTGCAGCCCGTGGCGGCAGGTGCCGGGGTAGGGCAGCGCGGCATGGCGTTCGCGCGCATGGCCCAGGGCGGCCTGGGCGTCTTCGATGTCTTTGCGCGAGCAGGCGCAGGGGTAGGCGTGGCCCTGGGCCACCAGCTGGTCCAGCGCGCGCTGGTAGTGGGCAGAACGTGCAGACTGCCACTCGGGCGGGGCGTCGGGCACGAGTCCGCAGGTGGCGAGCTGCTGCAGGATGAACTGGTCGGCGCCCGGCACACAGCGGGGGGGGTCCACGTCTTCGATGCGCACCAGCCAATGGCCGCCGTGGGCCCGCGCGTCCAGCCAGCTGGCCAGGGCCGCGACCAGCGAGCCCGCATGCAGCGGGCCGGTGGGCGAGGGGGCAAAGCGTCCGATGTACCGAGCGGCCCGGTGGGCCGCGCTCTCCGTCATGCCACCGCGAGTGCCAGCTCCAGGCCCGACACAAAGGCGTCTTCCACACGGTGCCCCAGGCACCAGTCGCCGCAGGCGCCCAGGCCCATGGCGGTGTCCCACAGGTGGGTTTTGCCCAGGGGGTGGGTGGTCTGTGCATAGCGCCAGCGGCGCGTGTCGGCATGGGCCGGGGTGGCACGGATGCCGGTGACTTCGGCAAAGGCCTTGAGCAGCTTGGCCTGCACGCGGGCTTCGTCGTCTTCGAGGTGCTCGGCCGACCAGGCGGGGCTGGCCTGCACCGTCCAGCGCTCGACCACATTGCGGCCGGGCTTGGACGATTCGCGCGCCAGCCAGGCAATGCGGTGGTGGGTGCTGCGCGCCGCGTTCCACTGCGGGCCGAGCGTGGTCAGGCCCGGACGCACGGCCTGGGGGTAGGCCAGCATGAGCGTCCAGCAGGGGGCAATGGCCACCTTGGAGAGGGCGTCGGTCAGGGGCGTGTCCACAGCCGAGCTGGCCAGTAGTGCCTGCGCGGGCACGGCGGGCTGGGCCAGCAGCACGGCGTCAAAACCGGCATACACATGCTGGCTGCCACCGGGCCCTTCGGTGCGCAGTTGCCAGCCGGGGGTGTTCAGGGGGTCGGGTTCGATGCGCGTGACGCGGGTGTTGGTGAGGAGCTGCCCAGCCAGGCGCAGTGGCTCGGCCCAGGTGCCCACCAGGGCCTGCATGCCGGGGCTGGCCACCCAGTGCGCCTCGCGGTGGGGCAGGCCTGCAGCGGCCACGCGGCCTGCGGCGTCCAGCACCTGCACAGAGTTGGCGCTCCAGCGCTTGCATATGCCGGGCACGGTGTCGATGGCGCGGGCAAAGCGCGGATCGCGCACGGTGAAATACTGGGCCCCGGCATCAAAGTTGCCAAACGGGGTGTCGATGGTGGCAGTGCGGCCACCGGCCTGGGAGGATTTCTCGAACACCGTCACGCGGTGCCCGGCCTGCACCAGGGTGCGGGCACAGGCAATGCCCGCCATGCCGGCGCCGATGATGGCGAAGTGGCGCTGGGGTTTGCCAGATGGGGTGGTAGGGGCTGCGGGGGCCGCAACGGGGGCGGAGGTCGGGGCGCTGGTGCGTCGGAGCCGTTTGGCGGGGCGAGGATCGGGTGTGCTCATGGGAGGCCTTTCGGTGACGGTCGGCAGATGAAATGCAGTACAGAACCAACGGTGACCACTCTACACGCGCGGCTGGGTCATAGGCGCTTGATCGGGATCAGAAATGATGGTGGTTTTCCAGCAGAGCACGGCGTGTGGCGGGGCTTTGCAGCTGGTTCAGCCACCACTGCAGTGCCCTGCCGGGCGCGGTGAAGCCCGGGCCGCCCCAGGCGTAGTGCACCCGCACGTTGCGCTCGGGCCGGGCCACGCGGCGCGCCACCAGACGGCCGGCCTCCACATAGGGGCGCACCATGGGCTCGGGCAGAAAGCCGCCGCCCAGGCCACGCAGCTGTACCTGCACCTTGGCCTGCATGGTGTCCACCGTGAGCACATCCTGCCCGCCCAGCAGGCCCATGGTGGCGCCGCCGCGCGTGGCCGAGTCGGCCACGGCCACGGCCCGGTGCTCCAGCAGGGTGGCGTCGGAGATGGGTTCGGGCGCAGTGGCCAGCGGGTGGTGCGGCGCCACCACGTAGATGAACAGCACATCCCCCAGCAAGGCCTGCTGCAGGCCCGCCACGTTGTTGCCCGCCACCGAGACACCAATCGCCAGGTCGGCACGGCCTGAGGTGAGGGCTTCCAGCGTGCCGGTCATGATGCCGTCGCGCAGCTTCAGCCGTGTGGGTGGCTGCATGGCATAGAAGGCGTCCACCAGCTCCAGCATGGTGTGGGGCGAGACGATGCCGTCGATGGACAGCGTGAGCTGCGGCTCCCAGCCCGTGGCCACGCGGCGCACGCGATGGGCCACGGCGTCGATGTCCTGCAGCAGGCGCGCGCCTTCGCGCAGCAGCTCCACCCCCGCTTCGGTGGGGCGGGCCTGGCGCGCGCTGCGGTCGAACAGCAGCACGTCCAGCGCGTCTTCAATCTGCCGCACGCGGTAGGTGAGGGCACTGGGCACCAGGCCCAGCTGCCGTGCGGCGGCGGCAAAGCTGCCCGCCTCGGCAATCACCTGCAGCATGGTCAGCGCATCGGGGGTGAGGACATCGCGGGTGTTTTGCATGGTGGTGCCATGTTAATTCAGATTATTTGAACATTGCCATCAATTCACCTGCCCCCGCAGGCAGGCTTGCAGTCCTACAGTCGAGTCTTCAAAGGAGCCATCACCATGCTGACTGTTCGTAAATCGCAAGACCGGGGCCACGCCGACCATGGCTGGCTCAATTCCTTCCATAGCTTCTCGTTTGCCGGGTACTACGACCCCGCCCACATGGGCTTTGGCAACCTGCGCGTCATCAACGAAGACCGCATTGCGCCGGGTACCGGGTTTGGCACCCATGGCCACCGCGACATGGAAATCATCAGCTACGTGCTGTCGGGCGAACTGGCCCACAAGGACAGCATGGGCAACATCAAGGGCATCCCACCCGGCGACGTGCAGCGCATGAGTGCGGGCACGGGCGTGCAGCACAGCGAGTTCAACCACGCTGTCGGCCAGACCACGCATTTCCTGCAGATCTGGATCGAGCCCAATGTGCGCGGCATTCCGCCGAGCTACGAGCAAAAGACCTTTGCCGAGGCTGAAAAGCGCGGCGCATTGCGCCTGGTGGCATCGCCCGACGGCGCCCAGGGCTCGGTCAAGATCCATGCCGATGCGGCCCTGTATGCAGGCTTGCTGAGTGGCTCGGAATCCGCCACGCTGGCGCTCAACCCCGCCCGCAAAACCTATGTGCACCTGGTGCGCGGCGCACTGACCGCCAACGGCCAGGCCCTGTCGGGCGGCGATGCGCTGCTGATGGAAAAGGAAACCACCTTGTCGTTGACCGATGGCCACGACGCCGAGGTGCTGGTGTTTGACCTGGCCGCCTGATTCTTACTTCGTAACCACTTTCACTCAGGAGTTCTTCACCATGTTCACATCCCTGCAAAACCCCCTGGCCCTGGCATCGCGCCTGCTGCTGGCCGCCCTGTTCCTGCCTGCGGGCATCAGCAAGCTCACCGGCTTTGCCGGTACCGTGGGCTACATCACGTCCGTGGGCCTGCCCATGCCCACGGTGGCGGCCGCCATTGCGGCAGCGGTGGAGGTGCTGGGCAGCCTGGCGCTGATCTTTGGCGTGGGCACCCGGTTTGCCGCGCTGGCTCTGGCCTTCTTCACGCTGGTGGCCAGCTTCTTCTTCCACGCCTACTGGAACCTGCCCGCCGACAAGCAGATGATGCAGCAGCTCATGTTCTTCAAGAACGTGGGCGTGACCGGCGGCCTGCTGGCCCTGGCTGCGTTTGGCGCGGGCGCCTGGAGCCTGGACGCACGCCGTGCAGGCCGCTGATCCGGCGCGTGTGAATGAATGGGCCTGCAGCCCGCAGGGCTGCAGGTTCTGGCATCCAATCCGCCCTGGTTAGTTTTTTTGTCTTTCGTCGTTCCCCATCGTTTCAACAGGAGTTTTCTCATGGCACAGATCGCAGTTGTCTATCACTCGGGTTACGGTCATACACAACGCCTGGCGCAAGCCGTGGCCGAGGGCGCAGGCGCCCAGCTGGTTGCCATTGATGCCGAGGGCAACCTGCCCGAAGGCGGCTGGGAGACGCTGGCGGCCGCCAGCGCCATCATCTTTGGCTCGCCCACCTACATGGCCGGCCCCAGCTGGCAGTTCAAGAAGTTTGCCGATGCCTCGTCCAAGCCCTGGTTCAGCCAGGCCTGGAAGGACAAGCTGTTCGCAGGCTTCACCAACAGCGCCAGCACCAATGGCGACAAGCAGATCACGCTGGACTACATGTTCCACCTGGCCATGCAGCACGGCGGCATCTGGGTAGGCAACGGCATGATGCCTGCCAACTCCAAGGCAGCCACGCGCAACGATGTGAACTGGATCGGCTCGTTCAGCGGCGCCATGGCGCAGTCGCCGTCCGATGCCTCGGCTGCCGAGATGTTCCCCGGCGACCTGGAGACGGGCAAGCAGTTCGGCCAGCGCGTGGCCGACGTGGCCCGCCGACTCGACCGTTAAGGTCCAGCCCACTTTTGGCGCTACAGTGGCGCGCCCCAGCACAACCAGGAGAACACCCCATGGCAGTTGAATTGCGGCGCGTCCCCGGCGCGCCCATGGCCCAGACCGTGCACATCCGCGCGCACGAACTCATGGCCGATGGCAGTGTGGAGGAGGGCGGCACCGACAGCGGCCCCAGCCCGCACGATCTGTATGACGCTGCACTGGGGGCCTGCAAGGCGCTCACGGTGTTGTGGTACGCACGCCGCAAGGGCCTGCCGGTAGACGATGTGCAGACCGTGGTCGAGCGCGATGCCTCGGCCGAGCGCACGGGCGTTTACCGCCTCGCGACCCGGTTGCAGGTCAGCGGCGACCTCACCGATGCCCAGATCGCCGAACTGGAAACCGTGGCGCAGAAATGCCCCGTGCACAAGCTGATGACCACGGTGACCACCGAGATCAGCACTGCGGTGGAGCGTGCAGCATGAGCGAATCGCCCACCTTCCTGCCCCTCAAGGGCCATGCCAAGGACCTGGGCGGTGGCTTTACCGTGCGCCGCTTGCTGCCCGCAGTGCAGCGGAAGGCCGTGGGGCCCTTCCTGTTCTTCGACCACTTCGGTCCGGTGACGGTTTTGCCGGGCGACAGCCACGATGTGCGGCCCCATCCGCACATTGGCTTGGCAACGGTGTCCTACCTGTTCTCTGGCGCCATCATGCACCGCGACAGCCTGGGCTGCGTGCAGCAGATCGAGCCCGGCGCCATCAACTGGATGACAGCGGGTCGGGGCATCGTGCATTCCGAGCGGCGCCCAGAAAGCCTGGCAAACCAGTCCTATGTGAACCACGGTATCCAGCTGTGGACGGCGCTGCCGGTGGCGCATGAAGAGGCGGCCCCGTCTTTTGTGCACACACCTGCTGCCGACATTCCCGAGGTGCATGTGGCCGATGCAGGTGGTGCCGCAGGCGCCACGGTGCGCGTGCTCATCGGTACGGCCTTCGGCCAGACCTCGCCGGTGGCCACCTTGTCGCCCACGCTGTACCTGGATGTGCAACTGTCCGCAGGTGCCGCGCTGGAGATCCCGGCGCTGGCGCAGGAAATGGCGGTCTACACGGTAGACCAGCCAGTCCAGCTCAACGGCCAGCCGCTGGATGCGCAGCTGCTGGGCGTGGTCGAGACCGGGCAGGGCATGCATCTCGCGGCCCCGGCCGATGCGGCGGCCCGGCTCATGGTGATTGGCGGCGATGCGCTGGATGGCCCGCGCCACATGTGGTGGAACTTTGTGTCCAGCCGCAAGGAGCGGATCGTGCAGGCGGCGCAAGACTGGGAGGCCCAACGGTTTGACCCGGTGCCGGGCGAGACGGAGTTCATTCCGCTGCCGCCCCAGCGCTTCAAGGCGGACTGAAACCGCCTGCGGCCAGCAGCGCCTTTCAGGCTTCAGGCCTTGACCGTGCCGCACCCCTGCCGGAGCAGGGGGATCAGCTCCGCCTCAGGCACGGGGCGGCTGAAGTGGTAGCCCTGCCCCTGGTCGCAGCCCAGGCCCTGGAGGATCTGTACATGGCGCGCTTCCTCCACCCCTTCGGCCACGATGGCAAACCCCAGGCTCTGGCCCATGCGCACCACGGCCGTGACGATGGTCACGTCCTGCGCGCTGCGGTGCAGGTCGCGGATGAAGGCCTGGTCGATCTTGAGCGTGTCCACCGGCAGGTTCTTCAGGTACGACAGGGATGAGTACCCGGTGCCGAAATCGTCGATGGCAATGCCGTAGCCCAGCTCCTTGATGGCAATGAACTTGCCGGTCACGTCCTCCAGCCCGCTGATCAGCGCGCTTTCGGTCACTTCAAGCTGGATCAGGCGGGGGATGTCGCGGTCTTCGGCTGCGATGGCGCGCAGGGCCTGCAGCAGGCGCGGGCTGCGGAACTGCGCTGCCGCCACGTTCACCGCCACGGGCACTTCCGTGCCCAGCATGTCGCGCCAGCGCCGTGCGGCGGCGATAGCTTCGCGCAGCACCCAGTCGCCGATGTCGATGATGAGGCCGCTTTCCTCCGCAATGGGGATGAAGCTGGCCGGCGGGATGCGGCCGAGCTGCTGGCTTTCCCAGCGCAGCAAGGCTTCCACACCCGCCACCCGGCCGGTCGCCAGATCCACCTTGGGCTGGTAGGCCAGCCAGAACTCGCTCTGGGCCAGCGCGGTGCGCAGTCCGTTCTCCATGCTCAGCCGCCGCGACGACTCCTGCAGCTGCCGGTCGTCAAAGACACAGTAGGTGTTGCGCCCGAGCTTCTTGGCTGCATACATGCCCATGTCCGCGCGGCTCACGAGTTCGGCCGGGGTGCTGCCGTGGTCCGGGAAGAAGCTGATGCCCACGGAGGGCGTGACATGCAGCTGGTAGCCCTCCAGGGTGAACGGGCGGCGGATTTGGTTCATCAGCTCCTGCGCCAGCGCAATGGCCTGCTCGTCGCTGTCCAGCTGTGGCAGCACCACCAGAAACTCGTCGCCACCATGGCGCGTGACCCAGGCCGGGGGCATCACGGTGGCCTGCAGGCGCAACGCCAGCTGGCGCAGCAGCAGGTCGCCCACCTGGTGGCCCAGGGTGTCGTTGATGTCCTTGAAGTTGTCCAGGTCGATGAACAGCAGGGCCAGGCGGCCCTGCGCCGCCCGCGCGCGGGCCAGGTCCTGTGGCAGGTCGCGCGCCAGCTTGGAGCGGTTGCCCAGGCCGGTGAGCGGGTCGTGGAAGGCCTGGAAGACGATCTGCCGCTCTTTGTCGATTTCTTCGGAGATGTCGCGTAGCACCAGCAGCAGCACCACGTCCCCCGGGTTGTGCAGGGGCACGGCGTTGAGTTCGGCCACAAAGGCCCGTGCGTGTGCCGGGGCAATGCGCAACTCGCCACGCACGCGCTGCGGCTTGCCGGACTGGCGGGCCTGTTCCAGCCATTCGCCGCGCGGCTCGCCCGTGGCCTCGTCCAGCAGCCTCAGCAGGTTGTGCCACGGCTGCCCTTGCAGGGCGGGCTCGGCCATGCCCAGCAGGCGCGCCGCCGCCCCGTTGGCATAGGCCACTTCGCCCGCACTGTTGAGGGCCAGCACACCGTCGCTGAGCGCGCCCAGCGTGGCCTCGATCTCCTGCACGCGCGCTCGCAGCGCGTGTTCGGCCTGCAGGCGCAGCCCGGCTTCGGTGGCACGTTCGGTGTGGAAGCGGTTGAGGGCATCCACCAGCGCGTCCAGCTCGTCGGGCTGTGCGCCGCTGGTTCGGCGCTGCAGGCGGATGCGGTCCTGGTGGTCCAGCGGGTTCAGTCCGGTGACGGCCCGCGCCAGGGCCGACAGGTGACGCATGATGAGCCAGCGCACGATGACCACCAGCATGGCGGCAATGCTCGCGATCTGGAGCAATTGGGCGATGGCGATGCGCCAGGCGGTTTCAGCCTGCTGGGCGCGCAGCGCAGCGTAGGACTCGTACACGCGGATCTCGCCCAGCGGGGGCTGGCCAGCGCCGGGGTGGGTCGGATCCGCGATGGGGGCGGTCCAGGTGGTGTCGATGGGTGGTACCTCGCCAGGTCGCGAGACCGTCATCAGCGTGCGCTCGCCGTCCAGGATGTCGGCGCGCACGATGGCGCCTTCGCCCACCATGCCGCTGAGCAGGGCGCGCAGGCTGGCGTTGTTGAAGTTCCAGAGGCTTTCGCTGAGCGCGGGCAGGTTTTGCTGCACGCTGCGCTGGGCCTGCTCATGGGCCCGTTGCAGCAGCAGGGCCCTTTCTTGCCAGACAGTGACCCCGGTGATGGCGGCAAACGCCACCAGGCTGGCCACAACCACCCAGGCGAGGGTTTTGGCGGTCAGCGAAGAAGGTTTGAAAAAACGCATGGGGCCGTGGGCTGGGGGTACCTGCGCCATGACTGCACGGCCGGGTTGTCAGAGGGGCAAGCAATGATCTTGCCAGCGGGGTTGGGCCATTATGTCGGCGCCTCGACATTGACACAACGCACACAGCTGGTTAGGTTGTTTTCCTCTGTGGTCAAAAAAGGAGCACGCCATGCGACGCCATCTTTGCCTTTTGTGGGGCTTGCTGCTGGCGTGTGCGGGGGGCGCCAGTGCGCAGGCCGAAACGCTGCGCATCTCCACCGGCGAGCTGCCGCCCTATGCCAGCTCGGCGCGGAAGGACCAAGGGATGTCCCTGCACATCGTGCGGCAGGCGTTTGCCAGGGCCGGGGTGCAGGTGGAATATGTGTTTTTGCCCTGGACGCGCGCCCTGATCGAGACGCGCGACGGCAAGTGGGATGCCACTGCCGCCTGGGGCCGCAATGCCGAGCGCGACAAGGGGTTTCTGGTCAGCGACAACGTGCTGACCGAGCAGTGGCAGATCCTCTACCGCAGTGACCGGAACTTCACCTGGAGCAGTCTGCAGGACCTGGCGGGCCTGCGCATTGGCGTGGTGGCCGACTACAGCTACACCCCCGCGTTCTGGCGCATGGTCAAGGACGGCACCCTGCGCGCAGACGTGGCGCCCGACGACGTGAGCAACCTCAACAAGCTGCTGGCAGGCCGTGTGGACGTGGTGCCGCTGGACCGCAACGTGGCCTGTGATCTGCTCGGCGCCAAGTTCACGGGCGAGCAGGCGCGCCGCGTGCGGGCGCATCCCAAGTTGTTTGTGCCCGACTTCACAACCCACCTGATGATGAGCGAGAAGCTGCCCGCCAGCGCCAAGCGCATGGAGGCCTTCAACCGGGGGCTGAAAGCGCTGCGCCAGTCGGGGGAGTACAGCAAGATCCTGCAGCAGCAGCCCTGCGCCGCCGATCTGGCGCAGGCGCTGCAGGGTGGCTGAAGAAACAGGTCAGAATTTCAAGAAAAAATGGCCGCTACCGCGCGATGGGTATGCCTTTTTAGCTATTGATTTGATAGCTATTTGCTGTCTGCCGCACGCAGGTCCGTGGCCAGCACGGCGCGCTCGTCAAACACAAAACAGCCGCCGTGGTAGTGCGCGCCGTCGGTCAGCTCAAAGTACTTCAGGATGCCGCCTTCCAGCTGGTAGACATGGTGCAGGCCTTCCTCGCGCATCAAGATGGCCGCCTTTTCGCAGCGGATGCCACCGGTGCAGAAGCTCACCACGGTCTTGTCCTGCAACTCGGCCTTGTGGGCGCGCAAAGCGGGCGGAAATTCGGTGAACTTGTCGATGCGCCAGTCAATGGCGTTGTCGAAGGTGCCAGCGTCCACCTCGAAGGCGTTGCGGGTGTCGAGCGTGACCACCTCGCGGCCTTCGTCGTCATGCCCCTGGTCCAGCCAGCGGCGCAAGGTGGCTGGGTCCACGGCTGGCGCACGGCCCTCGGCGGGGCGGATGGTGGGGTGGTCCATGCGGATGATCTCGCGCTTGACCTTGACCAGCATCTTGCGAAACGGCACCGCGGCCGACCAGCTCTCCTTGGGCTCCAGATCCGCAAAACGGGCATCGGTGCGCAGCTGCCCGACAAACCCCCGCACCGCATCGGCCGGGCCTGCCAGAAAGAAGTTGATGCCTTCCTCGGCCAGCAGGATGGTGCCCTTGAGCTGCGCGGCCACTGCGCGCTCGTGCAGCACCTCGCGCAGCGCGGCGGCGTCGGGCAGCGGCACAAACTTGTAGCAGGAGATGTTGAGGACGGTGTGGGTGGTGTTCACGGCAGTAAAAATGCACAAAGGCCCGCTGGCGGGCCTGTGGGTCAGGTTGGCACAGTGGCCAAGGCGCGCCCTGGCATGTGCCAGTCAGGCTGCAGGTGACAGCAGCGTGGTTTCTATCTTGTTGGCCAGCTGGGCAATGGCCAGCGCTGCCGGGCAACCAGGGGTTTGCAGCAGCAGCAGCTGGCGTCGCATCACGGCATCGCGCACCGAGGGGTCGGCCGGGATGTCGCCCATGTGGAGCAGACGCATGGGGCGGCCGGACTCGGTGCTCACAAAGCGATCCAGCACCTGCTGCAGCTGGCTGGTGATGGCGCGGCCATCGCCCGGGCGCGCCGCCTGGTTGATGACCATGCGCACATGCTGGCGCTTTTGCTGCATGGCCAGCACCTTGATGGCAGCGTAGGCGTCGGTGAGCGAGGTGGGTTCGGGCGTGGCCACGATCAGCACCTCAGAGGCCAGCGACACCGAGAACAGCACCACATCGGAGATGCCCGCGCCGGTGTCCAGCAGCACCACGTCGTAGCGCGGCGTGAGCGCCTGGATCACGCTCAAAAACTGGTTGCGCACCTCGGGTGTGAGGCGCGAATACTCCACCATGCCAGAGCCCGCCAGCAGCACGTCAAAACCGCCCGGGGCGGCGATCACGGCGTCGTCCAGCGCGGCCTTGCCTGTGAACACATCGTGCAATGTGATCTTGGGGTGCAGGTTCAGCACCACGTCGAGGTTGGCCAGGCCCAGGTCGGCGTCCAGCACCAGCACACGCTGGCCCCGGCGGGTGAGGGCGGCTGCCAGGTTGGCGGAAACAAAGGTCTTGCCCACGCCGCCTTTGCCGCTGGTGACCGCAATGATGCGGGCGCCATCCGGGGCGGGGGCCGAGGGGGTGGTGGCGCCTGCAGGGGTTGCAGGCGTGGTGGGTTGAGGGGTCAGCGCGTCGCTCATCATCTAACTTTCAGTAGGCGCTGCCTGTGGGGTTGGGGTCCAGCGGAGGCAGGTCGCCCCAACCCGAGGGGGTGTAGAGCGGGCCAAACAACAGGCTTTTTTCCTCGGCACTGACGGTGCTGTCGGGTTGCTCCTCAATGCTGACGCGGTTGCGTCCGGCCGATTTGGCCTGGTAGAGCTGGTGGTCGGCCCGGTCGGTCCAGAGCAGGGTGGTCGAGCGGATCCACTGCATGGCAAAGGCGCCCCCGATACTCACCGTCACGTTCAGCTCCACCCCGGGCGAGATGCGGATGGGGGTGTTGGCCACGGCCCGGCGGATGCGTTCGGCGACCACGCGGCCAAACGCGGCCTGGCAGGCGGGCAGCACCACGGCAAACTCCTCGCCGCCGTAGCGCGCCAGGGTGTCCATAGGGCGCACACAGGCGCTGAGCGTGCGGGCCACCGACTGCAGCACCACATCGCCCGCCAGGTGGCCATGTGTGTCGTTCACTTTCTTGAAGTGGTCGATGTCGAGCATGAGCAGCAGGGCGGCTTCGCCCGAGCGCGTCACGCGGTCGATCTCGCGCTCCAGCACCGCGCGGAAATGCCGGCGGTTGGCCAAGCCGGTGAGGGGGTCTTTGAGGGACAGTTCGCACAGGCCATCGATCAGGCCTTGCAAGTAGCGCGAAGGGGCTTCGCGGTGCAACGCTGCTTCACTGCCGCCGGCCTGAGCCACCAGCGCGTGAGCAGTATCCAGGCGAAGTTCGCGCAGATCTACCAGATGAGAGGCCGCAGAATCAGACACAAATCGAGCAAAGAGAGTTTGCGCAGTGTACCAGCGCAGGGGTTATCCCAGTGCCTGTCCGGAGTGTAGGTTAAACCCGCGCAGGGGCTTGTCTGGCGCCGTTCTACACCCGGGGCGTGGGTTCGGGCAGATGCTGCATGGCCATCAGCATGTCGGCGTCGGTGCGGTACATGGCCAGCCCGGCACGGGGCTCCAGCAGGCCCGCCTGCCGCAACACCTGCTCGGCGGGTAGCTTGAGGCCGCTCAGGTGCAGGGTTCCGCCCCGGGATTGCATCAGCGCCAGCAACTGCGCGAAGGTTTCCACCCCGGTCACGTCGATGCGGTTGATGGGCTGGGCCAGCAGGCACAGGTGCACCACGTCAGGGTGCTGGGCCAGGTGCTCGGCCACCCGCCGCTCCAGTGCGCTGGCCGAGGCAAAGTCGAGTTCGGCATCCATTCGCAGCGCCAGCAGGCGGGGGGCTAGGGGAGGCAGGTGCCACAGGTGGCGGTCGCGCAGGCTGCCATCGGGGTGCAGGCCCACTTCAATGATGCGCGGGTGCAGCCGCTGGTACAGAAAGTGGCTCAGGTTCATCAGCAGCCCCACCAGCACGCCCCAGTACATGCGCGGCGCCGTGGCCAGCGTCAGGGCGAAGGTGATGCCGCCGATCACGGCCTCGACCCGCGACACCCGCCACAGCCGCAGCATCGTGCCGGGCTTGATGAGGCTGGTCACGGCCGTGACCACCACTGCTGCCAGCACCGACTGCGGCACGTGGTACAGCGCAGGCGTGAGCCACAGCAGCACGACCAGCACCAGGCTGAGCGCAAACAACGTGGCCCAGCCGCTTTTGGCGCCGGCATACAGGTTGATGGCCGAGCGCGAGAACGATGCGCTGGTGGCAAAGCTGCCACACAGGCCGCTGCTGATCTTGGCCAGGCCCTGGCCGATCAGGTCCTGGTTTTCGTTCCATTGCTCGCCCGAGCGTTGGCTCTCAACCTTGGCGCTGGAGGCGGTCTCCAGAAAACTCACCAGTGTGACCACCAGCACTGGCATCACCAGGGCCGAAAAGCTGGACCAGGGCAGGGCGCCCGGCCAGTACGGGGCGGGCAGGCCCGATGGCAGGGTGCCCACCACCGCGCCACCGGCATCGGCATACCCCAGGGCCCAGCTCAGTGCCCCGGCAGCCCCCACCACCACGATGGCGGCCGGAAAGTTGGGCCGCCAGCGGCGTGCCAGCATCAGCAGTGCCAGGCTGCCCAGACCGAAGGCAGCGGCCGTCATGTCGAACAGGCCGGGCGAGGGCGTGGTCAGCAGGGTGCTCCATTCTGCGGCCCTGAGGCCGGTGAGCGCACCCAGCTGCGAGCCCAGGATCAGCAGCGCCGCCGCCTGCGTGAAACCATTGAGCACCGGCGAGGTGACCAGGTTGAGCAGCCAGCCAAAACGCGCCAGCCCCATCACCAGCTGCAGCAGGCCCGAGAGCATGGCCATCCACGCCGCCATGGCCACCCACTGGGCACTGCCGGGCTCGGCCAGACCCGTGAGCGATGCGCCAATCAGCAGGCTGGTGAGTGCTGTAGGCCCCACGCCCAGCCGGGTGGAGGCGCTGAACAACACGGCGATCAGCGCAGGGATCAGCGAGGCGTAGATGCCCGTGACCAGCGGCATGCCCGCCAGCGCGGCATAGGCCACGCCCTGGGGCACCAGCATCAGGCCCACGGTCATGCCGGCCCAGAACTCGCCCTTGAGCAGGTGGCGGTCGGGGCGGGGCCAGGTGAGAAACGGAAACCAGCGGGTCAGCGACGGCGAAATCATGGCCCGATTGTCGCGTGCCAAGGCGGGGGTGATGCCTTTGGCATGGGCAACGGCCCGGCAGAGCCGCCCGGCACCGTCCTACAGGCAGTTCGGCCCTGTCCGACCCGCAGGCCCTGGGGGGCTGCCTACAGTGGGGCCCATGTTCCAACCTGAAGGAGTCACGACATGAACACCTCGACAAAAACCAGCTTCCACCCCGCCCACCGCGTAGCCAGCCTGCTGGCCGTGAGCGCCCTGGCCCTGGGGCTGGCGGCCTGCGGCAAGACCGAAGAGCCCACGGTGGGCCAGCGGCTCGACTCCGCTGTCGAGAAGACCGAGCAGGCCGCTGCAGATGCCCGCGCCAAGGCCGAAGCGGCCATGCAGAGTGCGGAAACCAAGATGGAAAAGAGCGCTGCCAGCGCCGAAGCGACAGCCAAGCAGGCCGCCGATACCGCCAAGGGGGCGATTGATGACGCCACCATCACCGCCCAGGTGAGTGCGGGCCTGGCCAAGGACCCCGACCTCAGTGCCGTCAAGATCAATGTGGACACCGTGAACGGCAAGGTCACGCTGAACGGCCCCGCCCCATCCACCGTGGCCCGTGACCGCGCAGAGAGCATTGCCAAGGCGGTCAGCGGCGTGACCTCGGTGAACAACCAGCTGGTGGTAAGCGCCAGCTAAACCCGCGGCAATCCGCTGCAGCTCGCATGCACCGCGCCGCCCAGGCTGGCTCTGGGCGGCGCGCTACCATGGTCGGCATGAAAGACCATGACACCGATCTCGCCACCCGCATCGTCCACCACGGCTACCTGCCCCCCGCCGGTTTTGAAGCCCCCCAGCCCGGGGTCTACAAGGCGTCCACCGTCATCTTCCCCAGCGTCGCAGCCATGCGCTCGCGCGAATGGAAAGACAAGAGTGGCTACACCTACGGCCTGCATGGCACACCCACCACCTTCATTCTGGAAGAGCGCCTGTGCACGCTGGAGGGCGGTTTGCAGTGCGTGCTGGTGCCCAGCGGCCTGGCCGCCATCGCCAACGTGGGGCTGGCCCTGCTCAAGCCCGGCGACGAGGTGCTGATTCCGGACAACGCCTACGGCCCCGGCAAGGATTTCGCCAACGGCGAGCTGGCCCGTTTTGGCATCACCCATGTGTTCTATGACCCGCTGGACCCGGCGGACCTGGCCGCCCGCATCACTCCCGCCACACGGCTGGTGTGGCTGGAGGCCCCGGGCTCGGTGAGCATGGAGTTCCCCGATCTGTGCGAGCAGGTGCGCATCTGCCGCGCACGCGGCGTGACCACGGCGCTGGACAACACCTGGGGCGCAGGTCTGGCGTTTGCACCGTTTGACCTGACGGGCGACGGCAGCCTGGGCGTGGACATCTCGGCCCATGCCCTCACCAAGTACCCCAGCGGCGGCGGCGATGTGCTCATGGGCAGCGTCATCACGCGCGACCTGGGGCTGCACATGAAGATCAAGCTGACCCACATGCGGCTGGGCCTGGGCGTGGGGGTGAACGATGTTGAGGCCGTGCTGCGCGCGCTGCCCAGCATCGGCCTGCGCTACCGCGCCCATGACGAAGCCGCCCGTGCGCTGGCGCGCTGGCTGCAGCAGCAGCCAGCCATTGCGCAGGTGCTGCACCCCGCGCTGGAAGGCGCCCCCGGCCATGCGCAGTGGAAGGCGCTGTGTGGCGCGGCCCACGGCGGGCAGGGCGCGGCGGCGGGTTTGTTCAGCGTGATGATCGATGCGCGCTACACGCAGCAGCAGGTGGACGCGTTCTGCGACGGCCTGCGTCTGTTCAAGCTGGGCTACAGCTGGGGCGGCCCCATGAGCCTGGTTGTGCCCTACACCATCGGCAGCATGCGCAGCCGTCCTCCGCAGCACCTGAAGTCGGGCACGCTGGTGCGTTTTTCCATCGGGCTCGAAGCGGTGGAAGACCTGCGGCGCGATCTGCAGCAGGCCATGGAACGGGCCTTGCCCGCCGCCTGAACGGCATTGGCACCGCAGCCGGCGGTCGATGCAGCCCGGGATACGGGCTTTCCTCAGTGGCGCGGCCGAACGGGCGGGCTTAGTGTGGCGGCATGAACGCGACATCCTCCAAGCCCGCGCCAGACGCACTCAACGCGCCAGATCCCTCGGAATCCCAGCAGGCCGAGGCCATCGCCAACCGCGTGAAAGCCCAGACGGCCCAGCCTGTCGAGCTGCAAGCTCTGGGCCTGGCCGATCCCTTCCGGTGGTTGCTGCAGGGCCTGGGCGATGTGCGCGCCGCACCGGGAATTGCGCTGTTCTATGGCCTGTGTTTCTGGGGCATGGCCGTGGTGCTGGGCTGGGTGTTCCGCACGCGGCCTGAATACACCATGTCCATGGCCAGCGGCTGCTTGCTGCTGGGGCCGTTTCTGGCCATGGGGCTGTATGACACCAGCCGCCGGCGCGAGGCCGGGCTGAAGCCGCAACTCAGCGAATCGCTCACCTGCTGGGACAGCCACATGAGCAGCATGGGCATGCTGGTGCTGGTGCTCGTGGTGCTGGAGTTGCTCTGGGGCCGTGCATCGCTGGTGGTGTTTGCAGTGTTCTTCAACACCGGCATGCCGTCCACCACCGGTGTGCTGCAGGCGGTGTTCAACCCGCAGAACTGGAGTTTTGTGGCCGTATATGCCGTGGTGGGCGGGGTATTCGCCGCGCTGGTGTTTTCCACCTCGGTGGTGTCCATCCCCATGATCCTGGACCGCGACACCGATGCCCTGACCGCAGGCATCACCAGCATGCGGGTGGTGTTGGAGAACCCGCTGGTCATGCTGCTGTGGGGCGCGCTCATCACCACCATCGTGGCGGCATCGCTGTGGTTCTGGGGCGTGGGGCTGCTGCTGGCGGGCCCGGTGCTGGGCTTTGCGAGCTGGCATGCCTACCGCGCATCGGTTGCACGGGTCACGCCGCCACCGCCTGCTGCGGCGTGATGCTTCGAGCAGGTTCTTGGAGTCGGTTCCAAGGAGCATGCTGTTACAGTGGGCCTCTACTTCAGGAAGCAATTACCTTGGCAACACCTAACTACGGATACGAAAAGCGCCAGCGCGAACTCGCCAAAAAACAGAAAAAAGAAGAGAAGCTGAGGGCCAAGGCGCACCGCAGACCGGATGAGCCGCACGGGGACCAGCCCGCTGACGACCAGCCTGCGGGTGATGCTGCCACCCCCGGCCAGCCCGGGGGCCCCGCCAGCGCCTGACAGCCTGGAGCTGCCTGGGGCTGTTTATCTTCAGCGCAGCAGCTTTTTCAGTTCCGGCCACACATTGGCCAGCATCTGCGGATGTGCCTCGGCGCGCGGATGGATGCGGTCAGGCTGGAACAGGCGGGTTGGGTCCGGCCCATCCGCCACCCCTTTCAGCAGAAAGGGCACCACGGCCGCCTTCTGGGTCTGCGCCACGGTGGCAAACAAACCCGCAAACTTGTTCGCGTAGTCGGTGCCATAGTTGGGCGGCACCTGCATGCCCACCAGCAAGACCTTGGCGCCTGCTTTTTGCGCGGCCTGGGTCATCCAGGTCAGATTTTCTTCGGTGTTCTTGAGCGGCAGGCCGCGCAGGGCATCGTTGCCGCCCAGCTCAATGACCACATGCGTGGGCTTGTGCTGGGCCAGCAGCGCCGCCAGGCGCGAGCGGCCGCCCGAGGTGGTCTCGCCGCTCACGCTGGCGTTGACCACGGTGACATTCATCTTGTCCTGCGCCAGTTGTTTCTCCAGCAGTGCCACCCAGCCGGTGCCGCGCGCCAGGCCGTATTCGGCGCTGAGCGAGTCGCCCAGCACCAGCAGCAAGGGCGCGCGTGCGGGCTGTGTCGGGGCCTTGGCCTGGGCGAGGACGACCGGGGCGCAAAGCCCCACCAGCGCGCCGGTGGCTGCGCTCACGATAAAGTGGCGCCGACGTAGGTATCGAATCAAAGCAAAAATCCTTTCATGTCCGAATCCTCCCCACTGCCGCAGACACCGTCCGCAACCCCCATCATCGCCGTGGAGCATGTCTTCAAGTCGGTGACCGATTCCACCGGGACCCTCGACATTCTGCGGGATATCGATTTCCGCCTGGCCGCGAGGGAAACCGCCGCCATCGTGGGCGCCTCGGGCTCGGGCAAAAGCACGCTGCTGTCCATCATCGCGGGGCTCGATACCCCCACGCGCGGCACAGTGCGGCTGGACGGCCATGACCTGTTTGCCATCGACGAAGACGAGCGCGCCGCGCTGCGCGCGCAGAAGGTGGGTTTTGTGTTTCAGAGCTTCCAGCTCATGGGCAACCTCACGGCGCTGGAGAACGTGATGCTGCCGCTGGAGCTGTCCAATCGCCCCGAGGTCCGAAAAAACGCGCGCAAGGCCGCCACCGAGATGCTGGCCCGCGTGGGCCTGGGTCAGCGCCTGTCGCACTACCCCAAGGTGCTGTCGGGCGGCGAACAGCAGCGCGTGGCGCTGGCGCGGGCCTTTGTGGTGCAGCCCGCCGTGCTGCTGGCCGACGAGCCCACGGGCAGCCTGGACTTTGCAACCGGCGAGACCATCATGCGGCTCATGTTCGAGCTGAACCGCGAGCAGGGCACCACCCTGGTCCTTGACACCCACGACCGGGCCATCGCCGCGCAATGTGAACATCGCATCACCATCGACGCAGGGCGTGTTGTTTAAGGCAAAAAATTTGAGCTTTTTGTGCCTCTGCCGCGCGATGGTATTGCCTTGATAGCTATTAAATTCATAGTGTGAAGCGGGGTGGCCCCGTGGCCAGCGGATAATCCCCGCATGTCCAGCCCCAAAGTTCTCTTCGGCTTTCACGCCGTGGGCGTGCGTCTGAAGACCGCGCCACAGTCCATCATCGAGATTTACTACGAAGCCACGCGTCGCGATGCGCGCATGCGCCAGTTTCTCGACCGCGCCCGCGAGGCCGGTGCTCGCCTCATCGAAGCCGACAGCGTGCGCATTGCCAAGCTGGCAGGCAGCCACGGCCACCAGGGCGTGGCCGCGCGGGTGGAGTCTGTGAAGGTTGCCACCTCGCTGGATGAGCTGCTGGAGGACCTGGAAGCCGCAGGCATCGAGCAGCCCCTGCTGCTGGTGCTGGATGGCGTGACCGACCCCCACAACCTGGGCGCCTGCCTGCGGGTGGCCGATGGCGCGGGCGCGCATGCCGTCATCGCCCCCAAGGACCACGCCGTGGGCATCAACGCCACCGTGGCCAAGGTGGCCAGCGGCGCGGCTGAGACCATGCCGTACTTCATGGTCACCAACCTCTCGCGCACCCTGAACGAACTCAAGGAGCGCAACATCTGGTGCATCGGCACCAGCGACGATGCACCCAAGACCATCTATCAGGTCGATCTGAAAGGCCCCGTGGCCCTGGTGCTGGGCGCCGAGGGCGACGGCATGCGCCAGCTCACGCGCAAGACCTGCGACGAACTGGTCAGCATCCCCATGAAGGGCGCGGTGGAAAGCCTGAACGTGTCGGTGGCCAGCGGCGTGTGCCTCTACGAAGCCCTGCGCCAGAGGACCTGACCCGCGCAGCCATGCTGGAGACAGTTCAAGGCTGGGTACACGAAGCACAACACATCGCCGTGCTCACCGGCGCAGGCGTGAGTGCCGAATCGGGCGTGCCCACCTTCCGCGACGCGCAGACCGGCTACTGGGCGCAGTTCCGCCCCGAAGACATGGCGACCGAAGCCGGCTTCCGCGCCCACCCCCAGCGCGTGTGGGACTGGTACCAGTACCGGCGCGACCTGCTGGCCGACGTGGAGCCCAACGCCGGGCACCATGCACTGGCCCGCTTTGCGCAGCAGCACCCGGGCAGGCTCACCCTCATCACCCAGAACGTGGACGGCCTGCATCAGCGTGCGGGCAACACCGGTGTGTTGTGCCTGCACGGCGACATCTTTAGCAACCGTTGGCTCGACACCCCCCGCCCGTGCTGCCATCTCGACCATGCCGTGGCCGGGCATCCGCCCCATTGCGACCGCTGCGGCAACCTAGTGCGGCCCGGCGTGGTGTGGTTTGGCGAGGCCTTGCCCTGGGCCACGCTCCAAGCCGCCGAGGACGCGGCCCGGCAGTGCGACCTGATGCTGGTGGTGGGCACGGCCGGTGCGGTCTACCCCGCAGCGGGACTGGCACACCAGGCGCGGGCTGCGGGGGCGCATGTGGTGGTGCTGAACCCCGCGCCCAGCGCGCTGGACGACACGGCACACGCGCTGCTGCGCGGCACTGCCGCCACTTTGTTGCCCCCACTGCTGGGCTGCTGACGCCACAGTCCAGGCCCCCGGGCAGCCACGCGTGCTGCATCGGCTCGGTGAAAACCCCCGGTTTCGGGCCCCCAGGCCGGCTTTTGTCGCGCAGCGGACAGTGGGTGCGCGCGGTGGCCGGTAGCCTGCGCCACTTTTATCCATTCAGCCCCCGCACCACCATGAGCCGTCGTCAATTTCTGCTGCGCGCCACCCAGGCTGTCGCTGCCACCGGTCTGCCCGCCTGGGCCCACCACGCCCTGGCCGCTGAAGAGGCGCTGACCGCCCGCTCCATCACCCTGGGCTGCTCGATTGCGCTCACCGGCCCGCTGGGCCAGGCCGGCATCGAACAGCTCGCGGGCATGAAGGCTGCGTTTGCCGAAGTGAACGCCGCGGGCGGCGTGCATGGCCGCGAAATCCGTGTGGATGCCAAGGACGACGGCTACGTGGCCGCGCGCACGCTCAAGAACGTGACCGAGATGGTCGAGGCGCAGTCCATGTTTGCGCTGATCTCGCCGCTGGGCACGGCCAACACCGCGTCCATCCTGCCGCTCGTCGAGTCCAAGGGCATCCCCACTGTGGGCCCCGTGACGGGTGCCACCTCGCTGCGCGCACCCGGCAACAAGCATGTGTTCTTCCTGCGCCCCACCTACCGCGAGGAAACCCAGCGCCTGGTCAAGCAGATAGTGGACATGGGCCTCAAGCGCATTGCCGTGGTGTACCTGGACAACCCCTTCGGCAAGGAAGTGCTCAAGGACATGTCTGCGGCGCTCGATGAGATCAAGGTCGAGCGCGGCGGCGAATTTGCGCTGGCCGTGGACGGCAAGAACGGCGCCGAGCTGGCCGACAAGGTGGCTGCCGAGCGCCCCGGTGCCGTGCTGCTGGCCACCACGGGCACGGCCAACACGGCCTTTGTGCAGGCCTTCCGCGCCAAGGCCCAGGGCGTGCCGCTGGCGGGCCTGTCGGTGACGGTGATCTCGTCCGAGCTGCCCAAGCTGGCCGCATCCACGCGCGGCCTGGCACTGGTGCAGGTGTTTCCCGACGCCAACTCGCAAAAGTCGGTGGTGGTGCGCAAGTTCCAGAGCACCATGAAAGCCACCGGTGGCGACGCCGCCTACCTCAACAGCGGCAGTGCGCTCGAAGGCTGGCTCAACGCCCAGATCATGATCGAGGGCCTGAAAAACGCAGGCAAGGAACCCACCCGCGAGCGCCTGCGCGCAGGCCTGGCCAGCATCCGCGCGTTGTCGTTTGGCGACTTTAACGTGGGCTTTGGCAACAAGGCGCCCTACATCGGTTCGGACGCGATCTATCTGGCCGTGTATGCAGAGAACGGGCGGCGGATCAGCTGAGCAGGCTTGGTGGTGATGCCGCGCTGGGGCCGCCCAGGCGGCGTCAGGCCAGGGGGCGGGCGGGCTCCAGCGCCCCGCTGAGCCGGTCGTGCAGTTCCACCACAGGCAGCACCGCCATGTGCTGGGCGCCGCTGCCCACCGTTGCAAGCCAGTGACAGGCGGCGTATTGTGCGGCGCGTTGCTCGTAGTGCTGCACCCATGCTTGGCGCTGGGGTAGCCGCTCTGGTTCCACGGGCCAGACGCCGGGCCGTGGGCGCATGTGCTGGTCGATGCCCATGCGCCAGGGTTTGCCCGTCAGACGAGCCCTGAAACAGCGCTGGTTGGTGCACATCCGCACATACAGAGGGTCTGCACCAACGGCAGAGAAAAATGCCTGCGCTTCGGCGCTCAGCGGGTCCACCGGCCCCTGGGTGGCCAGCAGGCGCAGCCCCGCAGGCGTGCGGTACACCCGCACGGCCCAATGGGGATGTTGCTGGACAAAGGCCTGCAGCCCGGCCATGGCCTGTGCCTGCGGGCCGCCCTGCAGGGCGTGGGCCAGGCGCTGCAGCAGCTTGGCCAGGGGCGATGTGAACAGCAGCAGGGCCAGGATGCCCACCGCAAAACCCCAGCCGCCCAGCACCCACCGCGCCGGCAGCAGCACGGCCACCACCAGCAGGGCCGCCGCCACGGTGTGCAGCTTCCAGCTTGCACCGGTGGCGAAATCCACATCCGCAAAGAGCACGTCGGGCGTGTTCAGACAGTGCGCGCCATAGGTGTTGCGTGTGATCACGGTGTCGCCATGGCGCTCCAGCACTTCCTCGCGGATGGGGACACCTTCTGCCCCGTTGTAGGCCACCTTGCGCTCGCGGCGGGGTGTTGCATGGTCTTGCAGTACCTGTGCCAGCGCGGCATCCGCTCGGGCGTCGGCCATGGCCTGCGCTTCGGCCTCGCTGGTGTCTGACCAGCCCCAGCGCTGGACGGTGACCTTCTTGCGGCCCAGGCCGTGCTGGCGGCGCGCTTCTGCCCAATGGTTGGCAACGATCATGTGTGGTTCCCTCCGGGCCGCAATCTACACCGGCTGCGGCGGGGTGGCACGGCGCCACCGCATCACACCCAGCCGATCGCCCCCAATACCGCCCCCGCGCCCAGCATCCACAGCAGATGCAGCTTGGTGCGCCACACCAGCAGCACGGTGGCGCCGCTCAGCAGCCACAGGGGCCAGGCCTCGGCGGGGCCGCCGTGGGCGCGCGCCAGCACCCACGAGGTGGCCAGCAGCAGGCCGATCACCACGGGCGCCATGCCTTGCTTGAAGGCGCGCACGCCCCGGCGTTCGCGGTTGCGGTGGCCCCAGCGCGTGGCCAGCCAGGTGAGCAGGCTGCTGGGCAGCATCACGCCCAGCATGCACACCGCCATGCCCAGTGCGCCCAGCAGCCAGCCCGCCACGCCGGGGCCACCCGCGTTGATGCCCACGTTCCAGCCCAGCAGGGCGATGAAGAGCACGTTGGGGCCGGGGGCGGCCTGGGCGATGGCGATGGAGGCGTTGAACTGCGGGTCGGTAAGCCAGGCCTGGCGTTCGACGAGAAAGCGGTGCATGTCGGGCGCGGTGGCAATGGCGCCGCCCACGGCCAGCAGCGACAGCGACATGTAGTACAGGAACAGGTTCAGCCAGTCCATCGGGCCGAGGGTGAGGGCGAGGCTGTTCATGGTGCGAGCTTCCTCCAGGTCAGCACGCAGGCCGCGCCGCCAATCACCGGCAGGATCCACCAGAGCGGCCAGCGCAGCACCACCATGGCCACGATGGTCAGCGCCAGGAAGGCCACGCACAGCGGGCGGCCCAGCGGGTGGCTTTTGATGGAGCTGAACAGCTTGATGGCCACCCCGGCGATCAGCCCGGCCGCCACCGCGCCCATGCCGCGCAGCGCACCGGCCACGGCCGGGTGGCTGGCGAACTGCGCATAGACCACGGCCAGCGCCAGCACCAGGATCAGCGGAAAGGTCAGCATGCCCGCCAGCGCCGCGAACGCGCCGCGCAGGCCAAAGTAGCGGTCACCGATCATGATGCTGAGGTTGACCACGTTGGGGCCCGGCATGATCTGCGCCACGGCCCAGTCCTCGACGAACTCCTCGTTCGTCATCCAGCGTTTTTTCTCGACCAGCTCGCGCTGCACCACGGCCAGCACGCCGCCAAAACCCTGCAGGGCCAGCCAGGTGAAGGACCAGAACAGATCGGCCGGATTGCGCGGCTGGGGCCGGGGAGGGGGCTCGGGGGAGGCGGGGGGCGCGGAGGTCAGATTGGCAGCAGGGGCCATGATGAATAGTGCAAAAAATGGCCATTACCGCGCGTCTGTATTGCGGTAATAGCTATCAAATCAGGAGTTTTTGGTGGGGCGGCCTTGGGTGGTGCGCCCCGTGCGCCATGTTACGCGTGCTGCGCGGCGGGCGAGGGCTGCGGGTGGGGCGCTGGCGTCGCGTTGTGGCAAGGCAGGGGCGGTGATTTGCGTCTGCACGGGGGATGGCACGCGGCTATGCTGCGCGCTGGGCGCAGCGGGCAGCGCACGGCACCTGTCCATTCTTTGCCGGGCACTTGGTACCTGAGGCCTGCGCAGCCCCTCCATCGATCACCCACAAGACCATCCAGAAGGACTCCCCGCCATGAAACTCCTCCGCTACGGCCAGCCCGGCGCCGAACGCCCCGGCCTGCTGGACGCCACCGGCACGCTGCGCGACCTGTCCATGCTGCTGCCCGACATCGGCCCCGCCCAGCTCAGCCCGCGCACCCTGTCTGCCCTGGCCGCCATCGACGCCAGCCGCCTGCCGCCTGTCTACGGCACACCGCGCCTGGGCAGCCCGGTGGGGGGCGTGGGCAAGATCGTGTGTGTGGGGCTGAACTACGCCGACCACGCGCGCGAGGCCGGTCTGCAACCCCCCGCCGAGCCCGTGCTGTTCATGAAGGCCGTGACGGCGCTGAGCGGCCCCCACGACGATGTGCGCATCCCCGCCGGCGCGGTCAAGACCGACTGGGAGGTGGAGCTGGGCATCGTCATCGGCACCCGCGCGCGCAACGTGGCCAAGGCGCAGGCGCTGGAGCATGTGGCGGGCTATGTGCTGGCCAACGATGTGTCCGAACGCGCCTGGCAGATGGAGCGCGGCGGCCAGTGGGACAAAGGCAAGAGCCACGACACCTTCGCCCCCATCGGCCCCTGGCTGGTGACGTCCGACGAGGTGGGCGACCCGCACGCCATCGATCTGTGGCTGGAGGTGAACGGCCGCCGCGTGCAGAACGGCAGCACCCGCAACTTCATTTTTGATGTGCCCACGGTGGTGTCGTACATCAGCGAGTTCATGACGCTGGAACCCGGCGACCTGATTCTGACCGGCACCCCTGCCGGCGTGGGTCTGGGCCAGAAGCCCGCTCCCTGGTTCCTGAAGCCTGGCGATGTGATGCGCCTGGGCGCGACCGGCCTGGGCGAGCAGGTGCAAAAGTGTGTAGGGGGTTGAGCTGACCTGAGCTTGTCGCCCAGGTCGACAGCTTGCCCGGTTACTTGCCCAGCTTGCCGATCAGCAAGTGGTCCTTGGTGTTCCAGCCCGCTTCCTCAGGCGTGGCCACCTTGAAGAGCTTGAGATCCGCCAGGCTGGCGTGCTTGACGCGGAAGATCTTGAAGCTGGCCTGGTTCGCATAGGCCACCATAAACCAGATCGCGTCGCCGCTGGCCTGTGCGGGGTAGTGCACTTCGTGCCAGCACAGGTCGGCCTGGCTCTTGTGGGCCACCTCGCACACGCGGGCATCGGCCTGGTGCTCGTACTTCACTTCCAGGATCTTGGCCATGGGCGTCCTTTGCTGGGGTTCTGGGGAATCCTGTGGTCTGCCGGTTTTGCAAACCCTGCAGTCGCAGTATCCAGGCTTGGCCCGCACGGTGGGAAGCTGACCGTACGGTGCGCTGGGGATTTGAACAAAAAACCCCGCTTGCGCGCTATGGTCATGGGTTGATAGCTACCGTTTTCGCAGCGTTGCGGAGTTTGGCCCGCAGCCCGACGAGCGCCATCAGTCTTCCACCTGCAGTGACTCCACCCACACCAGCTCGCAGGCGCTGGCGCCCGAATCGGTCCGGGTGAGCGAACTGGTCCAGCGCCAGCCGCTCGCATGGCTCACCTCCACCAGCTTGCCGGTAATGTGCACAAACTGGCCCTTGCGGACCTTCGCCAGGGCGCGCTCCACCGTGGCGTCCGCCGCAATCATGTGCATGTTGGCAGACGACTCGATGATCTCCTGCAACGGGATGGGCGGCTGGTCGCGCCAGGAATAGCGGTACCAGCGGCCGCCCTGGGAGACGTTGAGCGGCCCGTACACCGCCGGGTCGGCCATGCGCTGCCAGCCCAGTGCCAGGTCGGTGCGCGACAGGTCCGCCTCCCTGCCCAGCACATAGTCCTCGCGCGACAGCACCCGCGCCCGCACGGCAAAGTTCGCCAGCGGCTTGATCTCGTACCCCTGCCGCACAAACGGCGCATCGCGCGTGGCCGTCTGCACGGGGGTGTCGGCAAACGGCTGCTGTTGTGTGGTGCCCACCGGGCTGCGCAGCCGCTGATCGGCCCGGTGAACCCGCAGCTTCTCTATGGCAAAAAACGCGATCAGCAGCGCGATGGCGATCTTGACGACGGTGGAGAGGCTCATGGTGCGGCAGGCCGGGCAGAAGGGCGTGGTGGCACCGGATTGTGCGCAGAAGCGGTGGGTGCGCCAATCCGTTGCCGAAGGCGCACCCTGAATGCGCCCTCAGGCCGTGGCAGAGGCCTCGATGCCCACCCAGCCCGCCTCCGTGTAGCGGGCACCGGCCACCCGGCCCGGGGCGAACAGGGCGTCCAGCGCATCCATCACCTCGGCGGGCAGTGTGGCCTGGGCTGCTGCCAGGTTCTGTTGCAGGTGCTGGCTGCGCCGGGTGCCGGGGATGGGCAGCACATGGGGGTGCCGGTGGAGCATCCAGGCCAGCGCCAGCGTGGTCACCGGCAGGCCTGCGGATTGCGCCAGCTGCGCCAGGCCTTGCTGCAGGCTGCGGTTGGCCTGGCCCTCGGCGCCATTGAAGCGCGGAAGCGCCCGCCGGAAGTCGTCGGGGGCCAACGCATCCACCACGGGAGGCTGGTCGGTCAGGAAGGCCCGGCCCAGCGGGCTGTAGGCCACAAATGCAATGCCGAGCGCCTGGGCGGTGGGCAGCACAGCCTGTTCGGCGCCACGCTCCCACAGCGAATATTCGCTTTGCACGGCCGCCACCGGGTGCAGCGCATGGGCGGCGCGCAGGCTCTCTGAACTCACCTCCGACAGGCCCACGGCGGCAATCTTGCCGGCGCGCACCAGGTCTCCCAGGGTGCCCATCAGCTCTTCGAGCGGCACGGCCGGGTCGCGGCGGTGGCAGTAGTACAGGTCGATGCGCTCCACCCCCAGGCGCTGCAGCGAGGCATCGCAAGCCTGGCGGATGTAGTCGGGCGAGTTGTCAATGCGCCGCTCGTAGCGGCCAGGCTCGCGCACGATGCCGAACTTGGTGGCCACCGTGACCTGCGTGCGCTGGCTGGGGGAGAGTTCACGCAGAAAGCGGCCCAGCAGGGATTCGTTGTGGCCAAACCCATAGGCGTCGGCCGTGTCGAAATGGTTCACGCCCAGGCCATGCGCCATGTGCAGCGTGGCCAGCGATTGCGCATCGTCGGTCTGCCCGTAGAACTCGCTCATGCCCATGCAGCCCAGCCCAAGGGGGTGGACCTGGCGCTGCCCCAGCGGGCGCGGCAGTGGAGGGATGTTGTTCGAGGAATTGTTTGGTTCAGCCATATGGTTCCTTTGGGTAGTGGCAGGTGCCTGAGGCAAAGAAGTGAATGTTCTGCCTTTGAGCACCCTCCCGCAAGCGCTTCTGGTCTGAATGCACTGTCCGGCCAGGCCGCACAATGGCCGCGCCATGCCGCCCTTTGCGGGCCGGTGGGTGTGGAACAATCCACCCCATGCCTGCACCCCCTGACCTCCAGCACCTGCGCGCCTTCATGGCCGTGGCCGAGTGGCGCAGCTTTCGGCGCGCGGCCCGGGCGCTGAGCCTGTCGCCGTCGTCGGTAAGTCAGGCCGTGCGCACGCTGGAAGAGCGGCTGGGCGTGCCCCTGCTGCAGCGCAGCACGCGCAGCGTGGCCATGACCCAGGCGGGCACCCAGCTGCGGGCCCAGCTCACGCCGGTGATGCAGGGGCTGGACGGCGCGCTGGCCGAAGCGGCCCAGTGGGGCCAGGAGGTGCGTGGGCACTTGCGGCTCAATGTGCCGCGCAGCGCCGCCGACCTGCTGCTCGGCCCTTTGCTGGGCGGCTTCTTGAAGGCCCACCCCGGCGTGGCGCTGGAGGTGTGCACCCAGGACGGGCTGGTGGACATCGTGCGCGAGGGCTTCGATGCGGGCATCCGCTTCCCCGAAGCCCTGCCGCAGGACATGGTGGCCGTGCCCATCGGGCCGCAGCAGCGGTTTGCCGTGGTGGCCGCCCCCACATTGGCCACCGCCCTGGGCGTGCCCGAAACCCCGCAAGACCTGCTGCAGCGGCCTTGTGTGCGCCAGCGCTTCCCCAGCGGGGCGCTGTACCGCTGGCAATTTGTGCCCCCGGGTGAGGGCGCCCAGGCCTTTGACCTGGCCGTTGAAGGCCCGCTCACCGTGGACGACCAGCGCCTGGCCCTGCGCGCCGCACTGGGGGGCGCAGGCTGGGCCTACGTGTACGAAGCCATGGCCCAGCCCCACCTGCGCGCGGGCCACCTGGTCCAGGCCCTGGCCGACTGGTGCCCGGCCGAGCCTGGCTTCGCGCTGTACTACCCCGGGCGCAAGCAGGTCAGCCCGGCACTGCGCGCCTTGATTGGATGGCTGCGGGGGCAGGGGTAGGGGCGGCGCTGGCACAGCCGGGTGGTTTGTACCGAAGGGACGGTTCTCAGGTCGATGCAGCGTTTTGTCAAAAATGATAGCTGCTTGCGCATGATGGAAGCGCGCAAAGGGCTGTTTTTTATCCAATTTTTGAGCAGCGCAGGCGTGGGGTGGCCAGTTATGTTTCCTGCCATCCCGCAGAGCGGCTCAGCCCGACCTATTTGGTATCCAGCAGCGGCGGCAGCACCTGCGCCCGCTCCTCATTAAACTTCCGCGCCTCGTCCCCCAGCCACTCCCGCACCAGCTCCATGGCGGGGCTGGGGTGTGTGGTGGTCACAAACGAATAGGCCGCGCGTGACGGCACGCTGCGCCCCAGCAGCGGCACCAGGCGTCCGGCTTTCACGTCCTGCAGCACCAGCGCGGCGCGGCCCATGGCGATGCCTTGGCCGGCCAGCGCGGCGCCCAGGGCCAGTTGCGACAGGTTGAATTGCTGGCCGCCCGCCCAGGGCGGTGACGTGGCGCCCCTCTGCGCAAACCAGTGTTGCCATTCTTCGTACGTGTCCGCGCCATCCCAGGCGCTGCCGTCGTGCAGCAGCCAGTCGCCGTGCAGATCCTCGGGCGTGTTGATGGGCGGATGCCGGGCCAGGAATTCGGGGCTGGCCACGGGGATGAGCCATTCGTCCAGGAACACGGTGGCGTTCAGGTCGCGGTAGCCGCCCAGGTCAAAGCGCACGGCGGCTTCCACGCCGTCGCGCACCATGCGGGTGCGGTCCAGCGTGTGGAACTCGCCAAACACGCGCAGCCCGGTATGGGGGTGCTGACGGAAAAAGTCGCCTAGCCGGGGGGTGAGCCAGCTCATGGCGAACGAGGGCGAGCAGCTCAGCGTGGCGGTGGCGGCCTCGGCCGGTTGGCGCATCTGGGCCAGGGTGCTTTCGATGGCGTCAAAACTCTCGCGCAGCACCACGGCCAGCCATTTGCCCTCGGGCGTGGGCACCAGGGCGCGCGGGGTGCGCAGGAACAGGGGGCGGCGCAGCCAGTCTTCAAGCTGCTTGACCTGCTGGCTCACTGCCCCCTGGGTAATGCACAGCTCGGCCGCCGCTTTGGTAAAGCTGCCGTGGCGGGCGGCTGCATCAAAACTGCGCAGCCAGGCGAGCAGGGAGGGGGAGAGGCGAATATCCATTATTAATACTAATACTGTGCTCAATATAAATGGTTTGTGGCGGGGGCGTGACCGGCGAAAAATGGGGGCAAGACTTTTCGAGATGAACGCGCCATGACGATTGCCGAACCCCAAACTGCCATCGATGCCTTGCTGGCAACCCGCCTGCGCAACGCCCAGCCCGCCCTGTGGACCAACCCGGCGCGGCAGGCACAGCGCGCCGCCGCGCTGCCTGCACTGGGTAGAACCATTAGTCTGGATGATACGCACGCAGCGGCTGCGCGCCTGGCCCGTTTTGCCGATCTGCTGGCCCAGGTGTTCCCCGAACTGGCCGCCACCGGGGGCGTCGTGGAGTCGCCCCTGCTGCCCGCCACTGCGCTGCAGCCCGTGCTGGGCATGGCGGAAGGCCAAGGCCGCCTGTTCATCAAGGCCGACCACAGCCTGCCCGTGGCGGGCTCCATCAAGGCCCGGGGCGGCATGCACGAGGTGCTGGAGTTTGCCGAGGGGCTGGCGCTGCAGCATGGCCTGGTGCAGCCCGGCGGTGACTACCGCGCACTGGCCAGCCCTGCGGCGCGCGAGGTGCTGGGCCGCTACCAGGTGGCAGTGGGCTCCACGGGCAACCTGGGCATGAGCATCGGTGTGGTGGCGTCGGCCCTGGGTTTCCAGGCCACGGTGCACATGTCGGCCGATGCCAAGGAATGGAAGAAAGACCGCCTGCGCCAGCGTGGTGTGCAGGTCGTGGAGCACGCTGGCGACTACGAGCGCGCCGTGGCCGCAGGCCGTGCCGAGGCGGCCATCAACCCGCTGTGCCACTTTGTGGACGACGAGCAATCGTTCTCGCTGCTGCTGGGCTACAGCGCAGCGGCGCTGCACCTGCAAAAGCAACTGGCCGAGCAGGGCGTGGCGGTGGATGCCGAGCACCCGCTCATCGTTTACCTGCCGTGTGGCGTGGGTGGCGCGCCAGCGGGCATCACCTTTGGCCTGCGGCAGGTGCTGGGGCCGCATGTGCACTGCTTTTTTGCGGAGCCGGTGCAGTCGCCGTGCTTCATGGTGCAGATGATGGCCGGGCCGGGGGCGCACCCCTCGGTGTACGACTGGGGCCTGAGCAACCGCACCGAGGCCGATGGCCTGGCCGTGCCACGTGCGTCGCTGCTGGCGGCGGAGCTGATGCGGCCGCTGCTGTCGGGCGTGTTCACGGTGGCCGACGACACCCTGTTCACGCACCTGGTGCGGGTGCTGGATGCCCTGGGCGAGCGCATCGAGCCCTCCGCCGCTGCAGGCTTCAGCGGCCCGGCGATGTTGACCGGCACCACCGCCGGGCAGGCCTGGCTGCGCAGCACGGGCATTGACGCCGTGCTGCACCAGGCCACGCATCTGGTGTGGACCACGGGCGGCCTGTTGGTGCCCAAGGCGCAGTACCAGGGCTTTGTGCAGCGCGGGCGGGCCGTGCTGGCTGCGCAGGGCTGATTTCTTCTCATTCCCCCATTCCCCAATCTTTGTGACCTTTGGAGAGAACCCCATGAACCGCAAGCAACTGCTTTTGTCTGCCGCCCTTTTTGCCGCCCTGGGGTCCACCGCGTTGGCCCCGGCCATGGCGCAGGAGGCGGCGTTCCCCACCAAGCCGATCACGCTGGTGATCCCGTTTCCGCCCGGTGGTGCCACCGACGTGCTGGGCCGCCTCATTGGCAAGAAACTGGGCGACAAGCTGGGCCAGAGCGTGGTGATCGACAACCGCGCGGGCGCGGGCACGGTGATCGGTGCGTCATCGGTGGCGCGGGCGGCGCCGGATGGCTACACGCTGCTCATGAGTTCGGGCACCACCTTCACAGTGAACCCCGCCGTGCGCGCCAAGCTGCCGTATGACCCGGTCAAGAGCTTCGAGCCCATTGGTATTGCCGGGCGCACGGGGCTGATCTTGCTGGCCAACAAGGACGTGCCGGTAGCGGATGTGAAGCAGTTCATGGCCCTGGTGAAGGCCGGGCCGGACAAGTATTCGTATGGCTCGTTCGGTGCGGGCACCACCTCGCAGTTTGCGGGCGAGATGTTCTTCCACGCGGCGGGTCTCAAGATCCAGCATGTGCCGTACAAGGGCAGCGCGCCTGCGATGACCGACCTGCTCGGTGGGCAGATTCCGTTCACCGTCGATACTGTGTCGGCCGCGCTGCCACAGCTCAAGGACGGCAAGATCAAGGCCATTGCGGTGACCTCCGGCAAACGCTCAGCCCTGCTGCCCAAGGTGCCCACGTTGGGCGAGAGTGGCTACCCCGGCCTGGAGATGGACACCTGGCTCGCCATGGTGGCGCCGCGTGGCCTGCCACCGGCTGTGAAGGCGCGGCTGGAGCTGGCGCTGGCCCAGGTGGTGGCCGACCCGGAAACGCGTGACAAGCTCATCGCCACGGGCTTTGAACCGTCCTATGCTTCGTCCAAGGCCGTCAGCGAACTCATCGACAAAGAGCTGCCGCTGATGCGTGCTATTGCACAGCGCGCTGCCATCACCGCAGACTGAACCCGTGGGACCAGAACAAGGAGACAAGCCCGAGATGACCACCACAACCCCCCAAGCCCTGGTTGAACTGACGGCCAACGAACTGCGCCACCGCATTGGCACACGCGAGATTTCGCCGGTGGAGCTGCTCGACGCCTGCATTGCCCGCATCGAGGCCGTGAACCCGCATGTGAATGCCGTCACCGCCACCTGCTACGACCGCGCCCGCACCGAGGCCAAGGCGGCCGAACAGGCGGTGCTGCGCGGCGAGCCGCTGGGCCTGCTGCATGGCCTGCCCATGGGCGTGAAGGACCTGGAGGCCACGGCGGGCCTGCTGACCACCTATGGATCGCAGATCTACCGCGAACACATTCCGGCCGAGGACAACGTGCTGGTGGCGCGCCTGCGCGCAGCGGGCGCCATCGTCACGGGCAAGACCAACATCCCCGAGATGGGGGCGGGCGCCAATTCGCGCAACACCGTGTGGGGCGCGACGGGCAACCCCTTCAACCCCAACCTGAACGCCGGAGGCTCATCGGGCGGCTCGGCCGCCGCGCTGGCGTGCGACATGCTGCCGGTGTGCACGGGCTCGGACACGGGCGGGTCGCTGCGCATTCCTGCATCCATCTGCGGGGTGGTGGGCTTCCGGCCCTCGCCCGGCGTGGTGCCCAGCTCGCGCAAGCTGCTGGGCTGGACGCCGATATCGGTGGTGGGCCCCATGGGCCGCACGGTGGAAGAGGCCTGCCTGCAGCTGGCGGCATCGGCGGGCATGTCGGCGGGCGACCCTCTGAGCTATCCGCTGGACCCGATGAGTTTCTTGCTGCCTGAAACCGTGGACCTGAGCCGCCTGCGCATGGCCTACACCGAGGACTTTGGCGCCTGCGCTGTGGACAACGGCATCCGCGCCGTGTTCCGCCGCAAGGTGCAGGCCATGAAGCACCTGTTTGCCCGTTGCGACGCCATCGACATCGACCTGGGCGACGTGCACCGCTGCTTTGACGTGCTGCGCGCCGAGGCCTTTGTGGCCAGCACGCGCGAGGCCTACGAGCGCGACCCCGCCAGCCTGGGCCCCAACACCCGCGCCAACTACGAAATGGGCGCTGCCATGACGCTGTTGGACAGCGCCTGGGCGCAGGCCGAGCAGACACGCATCCTGGCGCGGTTCCAGAAGCTGTACGAGGACTACGACGTGATCCTGGCGCCCACCACGCCGGTGTCGCCGTTTGCGTGGACCCAGCTGTTCGCCAGCCACATCAACGGCGAGCCCCAGGCCAACTACTACCGCTGGCTGGCGCTGACCTATGTGACCACGCTCACCACCCACCCGGCGCTGAGCTTGCCCTGTGGGCTGGACGACACCGGGATGCCGTTTGGCCTGCAGATCGTGGGTCGGTTCCGTGCCGACCGGCACACGCTGGGTGTGGGCCATGCGCTGGAGCAGGCGTTCAAGGGCATCGCCGGGCTGGCACGACCCCGGCCCGACATTGCCAAGCTGGTGCAGACGCGCGCCGAGCCCTCGCTGACCTCCATCGTGACCGGCGCGCCCGACCCCCGTGACGCCCGCAGCCTGCCGCGCGACGACCGAGCGGCATCGGCTGCGCAGGTATCCGCTGTTTGAGCAGGAGACACAGATGCAAACCGCAGACACCATCGTGATTGGCGCGGGCATTGCCGGGGCCTCCGTGGCCTGGCAACTGGTACAGCCCAGCGCTGTTGGGCAGGGCGCCAGCGTGCTGCTGCTGGAGCGGGAATCGCAGCCCGGCTACCACACCACCGGCCGCTCGGCCGCGCTCTACATGGCGACTTATGGCACGCCCAACATCCAGGCGCTGACCCGGGCCAGCCGCGCGTTCTACGATGCGCCGCCGCCCGAGTTCGGCGCCGATCCCATCCTCTCGCCCCGGGGCGTGGTCTATGTCGCCGGGCCGGACCAGCTGGACCTGCTCAAGCAGACCTACGACGAAGCGCACGCCACCTCGCCCAATGTGCGGTGGGTGGACAAGGCCGAGCTGCTGGCGATGCTGCCTTGCCTGAAGCCCGAGGCTGTGGCCGCCGGCATGAGCGAACCCGAGGCGGCCGATATTGATGTGAACGCCCTGCACCAGGGCTACCTGCGCGGCCTGCGCCAGCGCGGCGGCCAGGTGCTGACGAACGCCGAGGTCTCGGCCGTGAGTCGTGAAGGCTCTGTGTGGCAAGTGACGCTGGCCGACGGGCGGGTGTTTGCCGCCCCGACTATCGTCAACGCTGCAGGCGCCTGGGCCGATGTGGTGGCGGGCCTGGCCGGTGTGCCACCCATCGGGCTGGAGCCACGCCGCCGCACTGCGTTCACCTTCCCGGTGCCCGAGGGCATGGACGCTACCCACTGGCCTGCGGTGATCGGCATCGATGAGAGCTTCTACTTCAAGCCCGATGCGGGGCAACTGCTGGGCTCACCCGCCAATGCCGACCCGACGCACCCGCACGATGTGGTGCCCGAGGAGCTGGACGTGGCCACCGGGATCTATCACATCGAGGAAATGACACGTTTCCAGATCCGCCGCCCGTCGCACACCTGGGCCGGGCTGCGCTCGTTTGTGCCGGATGGCGACATGGTGATTGGCTGGGACAACCATGTGCCCGGCTTCTTCTGGCTGGCCGGGCAGGGCGGGTATGGGATTCAGAGCGCGGCGGGCGCCTCGTTGCTGGCGCGGCAGCTGTTGCGGGGTGAGCCGCTGGCCGAGGAACTGGTGCGCGAGGGCGTGGGGGTGGAAGGGCTGTCGCCTGCGCGGTTGCGCTGAGCTGCGCGAGCGGAGGGGGCTCAGCCCCTCAGGCGAAGGTGTTGACGTTGGTGCCCAGCGTGCCGCTGGTGGCCAGCTGCGGCTGGGGCATGGACTGCTGCATGGCATCCAGCATGGTGGCGGCAGAGACGGCCTGCATGTCCAGCGCCTTTTTCAGCACCACCATGTTCAGCGCGTCCGAGGTTTTGGCACTGGCCAGGTTGGTGGCGGTGCTGACGATGCTGTTGGCGAGGGCGACATCCATGGCGATTCCTTGGGGTAATGGCGGTTTATCGGCATCCCGGCGGCGGGCTTGAGGGGTGTTACATCTCTGGCAGGGGGCTGGGGTCAGGACCGGTTGTCCGTCCAGCCCACCCGGCCTTGCCCGCCATCGTTGATGCGCTGCACAAATGCGCCTGCTTGCGCTTCGGGCAGGCGGATCTGCAGCTGCACCAGCGTGCCATGCTGCACGTCCACCAGCTCTGCTCCGGCCGATTCGACCTCGCGCCGTACAAAGCCTTCCAGCGCATAGGGCACCTCGCACTGCAGGGTGGCCATGCGCTGCAGCGTGACCTTGGGGGCGGTGAGCAAAGCCTGGGCAATGGTGTCGGTGTAGGCGCGCACCAGGCCGCCCGCACCCAGCTTCACTCCACCAAAGTAGCGCACCACGGTGGCCAGCACGCCTTCCAGGTCCTGGTGGCGCAACACATCCAGCATGGGGCGGCCGGCCGTGCCGCTGGGCTCGCCGTCATCCACCGCCGCTGACTGCCCGCCTGCCAGCAAAGCCCAGCAGATGTGGGCCGCCCCGGGGTGCTGCTTCCATAGTGCATCGACGGCCGCCTGGGCGCTGGCGCGGTCGGCCATGGGTTGCACGCAGCCGATGAAGCGGCTTTTCTTGATGATGAGTTCGCTGTGCGCCGGGGCGGCCAGGGTGTGGGGCATGGGGCAGCGAGTGTACGGCGCGCGCTGTGTGACGAATGTCACGCCGGGCGTTCTCGTCACGCGGTGGGATGGGCATCGGGGCCGGGAGTGTGCGTTCTGTCACACGCCAGAGCGGCGTGCATTCCTACACTGCCCAGCTGTTGTGGTGGCCTACGCTGGCGCTACGTTTTTGAAAGCACCAGGCCCACCCGAAAAAAGGAACTGCCATGTTTGCCACTCCGTTCTCTGCCCCCGTGCCCCCCCGTTTTGCCAGCCAGGTGTTTGGCCGGTTCATGTCCCGGTCCGCCCCGACCGCCCCCCACACGCCCATGGCGGCCCCCGTGGTGAACGACCTGGTGGAGGAAGAAGACGATCTGCCCGACCTGGCCCAGCGCGTGCGGGAAGTCGGCGAGTGGTGAGCGGTGCAGGGCCCGATCCCGGCTTTGCCATCGATGGCCCTCTTGGGGGCCATTGCCGTTTCCGGGGCCCGGCTTGAGTTGGACTTCAGCCGCCGCCCGTGCCGCCGTCATCCGGCAGGTCCACCAGGCTGCGTGCCATGAGCACGCTGGTGTAGTTGGTCAGCGGTCGCCAGTCGCATTCGCCCACCACCTGGTAGCCCCACGATTCATACATCGCAATCAAGGCCGCCGCAGGCTGGGCTGTGTCCAGCGCCAGTGTCCGGGCGCCTGCCCGGCGGGCAAACGTGGTGGCATGGGCATGCAGCTGCTTGCCATAGCCCCGGCCCTTGGCCTGGGGGGTGATGCAGAACTGGCACAGCGACCAGACCGTGGGGTCGCGGTACAGCGGCACGGTGGAATCCGGCTGGGGCGGCCGCAAGGTGGCCGTGCCCACGTAGTCGCCTCCGTCCACCATCACCAAGCCGGTGCCTGACGCAAAGCGTTTCGCCGTGTCTTCCACCGACTGGTGGGTGCCCCAGTAGTGCAGGCCCAGGCGGGCGTGGGGCGCGTAGGCGGCGTGGATGAGTGCCGTGAGGCGCACCAAATCATCCTCGGGCGTGACCTGGCGGATCGTGGGGCGGGGGTTGGGGGTCATGGTGGCTGCCTTGTGGGTGTGCGGTGCCAGCAGGTGTTTGTTACAGCTTCAGTTCCCAGGTTTCGCCCACCAGTTGCTGGCCAAAGCCTTCATAGGGCTCCGACTTGGTCAGGCGAAAGCCGCGCTGGGCATAAATGCCCCGCGCGGCGGTCAGGCAGCTGTTGGTCCACAGCACCATCTTCTTGTAGCCCTTGGCGCGCGCAAAGGCAAGGCATTCGTCGGTCAGCCGCGCGCCCAGGCCCAGTCCGCGCGCCTTGGGGGCCAGGATCAGCATGCGCAGCTGGGCCGTGGTGGGGGATTTGCGCACCACAAACACCGCACCCACCCGCTCGCCGTCCAGCTCGGCGATCCAGGCTTTCTCCCATTCGGGCTGGAAATTGCGCAGAAACTGCGCGGCAATGTCGGCCACCAGCGCCTCGAAGCGGCTGTCCCAGCCGTATTCACGCCAGTAGATTTCGCCGTGCTGCTGCACCACCCAGCCCATGTCTCCGGGCACTGGGTCGCGCAGCACGGCCATGCGCGGGGGCGCACCTGCGCCCGATGCCGGGTCCAGCAGGGTTTCGATGCGTTCCATGGCATCCACCACCTCCTGCTGGCGCGCGGGGGGCAGGGGGGCGAGCAGGGCGGTCGCTTCGTCGCGCGAGCGCTGCTGCAGCGGCTCGAACACCGCGCGCCCGGCCTCCGTCAGGGTCAGCACGCTTTGCCGGGCGTCCTGCGCGCTGGTGCTGCGGCTGATCCACCCCGCCTGTTCGAACCTGCGCAGGATGCGGCTCATGTAACCGCCGTCCAGCCCCAGCTCCCGTGCCAGTTCGCTGGCCACGGGGGCCTCGCGGTGGGCCAGCTCATACAGCACGCGCACATCGGTGAGTGACAGGTCGCTGCCCAGGTACGGGTCCAGCACCCCAATGCGGCGGGTGAAGAAACGGTTGAAGCGGCGTACCGCCTTCACGGCGCTGGCAGGGACGGGGGGCGGGGCCGAAGGGGCTGGTGTGGTGGTGCTCATAAATGCCTTTGTCAGTTAATTGATTGACAAAAGCAAGTATATGACTTGAGAGACATCAAGCCTGCAACGGTGAGGGGCAAGTGCTGCAAAGGCGACAAAAACCGCTTGCCAACGTAAAATCGCGGGTTATCCACCACAGACGCGCCCCACGAAGGCCCCCATCGCACCGGGGGCGGCCGCGACCCCCTTTGCATGAACGCCCCCGTTGACGTCTCCTTTTTTGCGCGCGCCGCAAAGCCCTTGACCAGCTACCGTCCGTACTGGGCCAAGCGCTTTGGCACGGCCCCGTTCCTGCCGATGAGCCGCGCCGAGATGGAGAAACTGGGCTGGGACAGCTGCGACATCATCCTGGTGACGGGCGATGCGTATGTGGACCACCCCAGCTTCGGCATGGCCGTGATCGGCCGCACGCTCGAAGCCCAGGGCTTTCGCGTGGGCATCATCGCCCAGCCCGACTGGCAAAGCGCCGAGCCCTTCAAGGCGCTGGGCAAGCCCAACCTGTTCTGGGGCGTGACGGCGGGCAACATGGATTCGATGATCAACCGGTACACCGCCGACCGGAAGATCCGCAGCGACGATGCCTACACCCCCGGCGACGTGGGCGGCAAGCGCCCCGACCGCGCCGCCATCGTCTACAGCCAGCGCTGCCGCGAGGCGTACAAGGACGTGCCCATCATCCTCGGTGGCATCGAAGGCAGCCTGCGCCGCATCGCGCACTACGACTATTGGAGCGACAAGGTGCGCCGCTCCATCGTGGTGGACAGCAAGTGCGACCTGCTGCTGTACGGCAACGCTGAGCGTGCCTTGGTCGAAGTGGCCCACCGCATTGCTGCGCGCGAGCCGGTCGAGAAAATCACCGATGTGCGCGGCACGGCCTTTGTGCGCCGCCCCGACGACGAAAGCGGCAAGGGCTGGTTCGAGATCGACTCCACCACCGTGGACGAACCCGGCCGTGTGGAAGCGCACATCAACCCTTACATGACCACCAGCGAGCAGGCGGCCGCCCAGGGCAGCACCTGCAGCAAAGAGGATGCTCCTGATTCTGTAGCTGCAAAGGAAGGTGGGACGGGCGGTAACGGCCAAAAAAGCCCTGAAAAAGCCGAGCCCAACCCCGCCATTCAGCCTATGGTCTTTGTGGCCAACCCCGCGCTCAAGGCCAAGCTCAAGGTGCCGCCGCGCGAGAAGAGCGTGATCCGCCTGCCCAGCTACGAGCAGGTGAAAAGCGACCCCGTGCTCTATGCCCACGCCAACCGCGTGCTGCACCTGGAGACCAACCCCGGTAACGCCCGCGCGCTGGTGCAGGCGCACGGCGAGGGCGTGACGGCGCGCGACGTGTGGATCAACCCGCCGCCCATCCCGCTGACCACGGCCGAGATGGACCATGTGTTCGATCTGCCCTACGCGCGTGGCCCGCACCCCAGCTATGCCGACGAGAACGGCAGCCACGACGGCGCGACGAAGATCCCTGCGTGGGAGATGATCCGCTTCTCGATCAACATCATGCGCGGCTGCTTTGGCGGCTGCACCTTCTGCTCCATCACCGAGCACGAGGGCCGCATCATCCAGAGCCGGTCCGAGGATTCGATCATCCAGGAGATCGAGGACATCCGCGACAAGGTCAAGGGCTTCACCGGCACCATCAGCGACCTGGGCGGCCCCACGGCCAACATGTACCGCCTGGGCTGCCGCTCGCCCGAGATCGAGGCCGCCTGCCGCAAGCCCAGCTGCGTGTACCCCGGCATCTGCCAGAACCTCACCACCGACCACGGCCCGCTGATCAAGATCTACCGCCGTGGCCGCGCGCTCAAGGGCATCAAGAAGATCCTGATCGGATCGGGCCTGCGCTACGACCTGGCCGTGAAGTCGCCCGAGTATGTGAAGGAGCTGGTGCAGCACCATGTGGGCGGCTACCTCAAGATCGCGCCCGAGCACACCGAGCAGGGCCCGCTCACCAAGATGATGAAGCCGGGCATCGGCAGCTATGACAAGTTCAAGCAGATGTTCGAGAAGTTCAGCGAAGAGGCGGGCAAGAAGCAGTTCCTGATTCCGTACTTCATCGCCGCGCACCCGGGTACCAGCGACGAGGACATGATGAACCTCGCCATCTGGCTGAAAAAGAACGGATTCCGCGCCGACCAGGTGCAGACCTTCTACCCCAGCCCCATGGCCACGGCCACGGCCATGTACCACTCGGGCCGCAATACGCTCACCCGTGTTCGCCGCCAGATGCGTGATGAAGCGGAGGAGTCCGTGGACATCGTGCGCGGCGAAAAGCGCCGCCGCCTGCACAAGGCCTTTTTGCGCTACCACGACCCCAACAACTGGCCGCTGCTGCGCGAAGCGCTCAAGGCCATGGGCCGCGCGGATCTGATCGGCAACGGCAAGCACCACCTGATACCCACCTTCCAGCCGCTGACGGACGGTGGCTATCAGAGTGCGCGCAAGAAGAACAGCACCGCGTCCGCGGGTGGCGGCGGGCTCGGCTACACCATCAACAAGGATGGCAAGGCCGTTGCCCTGCGGCCCCGCCCGCAGGAGCTGAACGAGCCCAAGGGCGATGTGCGCTTTCGCGGCACGGCCCCCCAGCCGGGCCGCATGCTGACCCAGCACACCGGGCTGCCGCCGCGTGTGACGGGTTCTGCCTCCAAAACCAAGCCCGCTGGCAACGGCAAGGCGTTCAAGAAGGCGCGCTGACCGCCGCCGGGTGCGCGGAATGCGCCCTGGCCCCTCAAGGCCACATCAGGCCGGGCGTTGCTGGGGGAAGGGCGCGTTGTGCGGTGGCGCGTGGCCCTGTGCCACACCGCCACTCCGCGCGGGCTCTTGCCTGGGGGTGTTGCCGAGGGCGAGGTAGTCATCCAGCGGCACCGGCCGCGCCAGCGCATAGCCCTGCGCATAGTCCACGCCAATCTCCCGCAGGGTCTCCACGATGGCCTGCGACTCGGCAAACTCGGCAATCGTCTGTTTGCCCATCACGTGGCCGATGTGGTGGATCATTTCCACCATGGCCCGGTTGGCGGGGTCGTGCAGCATGTCCTTCACAAAGCTGCCGTCGATCTTGAGGTAGTCCACCGGCAGGTGCTTGAGGTAGTTGAAGGACGACATGCCCGCGCCAAAGTCATCGAGCGCAAAGCGGCAGCCCAGCTGCTGCAGCTCCTTCATCAGCCGCACGGCATTGGGCAGGTGCGATATGGCGCTGGTTTCCGTGATCTCGAAGCACAGCATGTGCGGGTCCACCCCCGAATCGGCCAGCGCGCTGCGGATGAGCTTGAGCAGGCTGTCGTCCCCCAGGCTGGTGCCTGAGAGGTTGATGGCGCAGGTGTGCACCTGCGGCAGGCCCGGCTGGTGCTGGCGCCGGGCCAGCGTCTCCAGCGTGTGGCGGATGACCCAGCGGTCGATCGAGGTCATCATGCCGTAGTGCTCGGCTGCCGGAATAAAGCAGCCGGGCGCAATCAGCTGTCCGTCGTCTTCGCGCAGGCGCAGCAGCACCTCCATGTGCAGGCCGCTTTCACCGCTGGGCTGCAGGGGCGCGATGGCCTGGGCGTGCAGCTGGAACTGGTTGTGCTCCAGCGCCAGGCGCAGGCGCCGTACCCAGTCCATCTCGCCCTCGCGGCGGCTCATCTCGATGTCTTCCGTCTGGTAGATGAAGACGCGATTGCGTCCGCCTTCCTTGGCGCGGTAGCAGGCCATGTCGGCCACGCGCATGGCCTCCTGGATGGAGGTGAGCGCGGGGATGAGCTGCACCATGCCGATGGACAGGCCGGTGCGCAGCTGCTGGCCGCCCCAGTTCAGCCGCAGTTCCTGTCCGGCCTGGCGCAGCTGCTCGGCAATGCGGGCCGAGGGCCCGGCCGGGCAGTCCTTGAGCAGGATGCCGAACTCGTCGCCGCCCAGGCGCGCCAGCGTGTCGCCCTCGCGCAGATGGCTTTGCAGCATGCGGCAGACCTCGCGCAGCATCTCGTCGCCCGCCTGGTGGCCACAGGTGTCGTTGATGAGCTTGAACTGGTCCATGTCCACATACAGCAGCGAGCCCTCGCGCCCCACGGGGCGGGGCTGGGCCAGCAGGGCTTCGAGCCGGTGCTCGAACTCGCGCCGGTTCACGAGGCCTGTCAACGCGTCGTGGCTGGCCTGCCACGACAGCTGCTCCACATAGTGCTGCTCGCGCGTCACGTCGTGCAGCACCAGCACGGCACCGGTCAGCACATCGCGGTGGCGGATGGGCGAGCCCACCAGCTTGACCGGCACGACGGTCTGGTCCGGGCGCACCAGCGTGGTGTGCACATTGCCCAGGGCCGCGCTGCCGCTGCGCAGGATGTTCTGCACCAGCGTGTCGGCAGACAGGGGCGGTGCCTCGCCATCGAACACCAGCAGCTGCGCCAGCGGCTGGCCGGTGGCCTGGGCAGCCGGGCGGGCCAGCAGGGCCTCGGCGGCGGGGTTCATGTAGAGCACCTGGCCCTGGGTGTTGGTGGTCACCACACCGTCGCCGATGGCGGTCAGGGTGGTGCGGGCCTGCTCGCGTTCGGCTTCCAGGGCCTGCTCGGCGCGACGGCGCTGCTCCAGCAGGCCCTGGGTGTGCCACAGGGTCAGCACGATGAGCACGGCCGCCATGCCCATGTTGGTCCACATCAGCAGCAGCACGATCTGGCGCGAGCTTTCGCCCAGGGCCTCGCTGAAGTTGCGGGCGACGGGGGTCACTCCGGCGTTGATTTCGTAAATGGCGTCCTGCCACCGCTGCCGGGTGGCGGCGTCTGCCGTGCCGTCCGTGTTGCGCTGGTGGATCTCGTGCGACAGCTCGCGCAGTGCGTTGATGTATTCGTCGCCGATGAGCCAGTGGCTCACGGGCTTCTTGACCAGGTCCAGGTGGTCGAAGTAGCGCAGCAGCCAGATCAGGCTGTCGATGTCGTCGGGGTGGTTGCCGCCGCGCAGAAAGCCCTCGCGCGCCACATCGGTCTGCACCTGGCCCGGCTGCAGGGCCAGCCGTGCTGCCCGGTCGCCGAGGGGGATGTCGATGGCGCGCACAAACCCGTCGAACGACTGGGGCGAGCCATTGATCGCGTACTGGTGGAGGTGGTAGATGGCGTCCTTTTGCCCCTTGGTCCACAGACTTTCACCCGCCACAAAGGCGCGAACGCCGGACAAGACCTGCAAGCTGGCCGTGGCACAGGCGGCCAGCAGCAGCACCATCACGATGAACGGCCAGGTCACCCGCAGGGTCAACGGCACCGGTTTTCGCTCGACTGGCTGCTCTGGCTGCTGCAACACATCCATGGATTGGCCCCCCGCCTCATGCTTCGTTGCCGGGCGCTGGCCATGGCCAGCGAGCCCTTGCTGCTTTGCTTTGCTGCGCCTGCACCGTGCGTGAACCGCCTTTGCTCTGGCTGGAGCCCCGTATCGGTGGCGGTGCTGCGGTGCAGCGCCCGCGAACCACTATATAGCGATCAACTGGCAGACGCATGCAAAGTTTGGCAAGCGGAGGGGCCGTGCTTGCTGCCGTTGTGGTGTGAGGCTAGCGTGCCAGCACTGTTGGTTCAGGCAGGGTGCACGGCCCGCGCAGTGGCAGTTGGCGTGCCCTGGAGGTACTACCGATGCGGTGCCGGAGATTGCTCCTCAGGGCCTGCTCCTGCGCTGCGGCCTTGGTGATGCGTCGGATGCTCAAAATACAAGCAAAAATAGCCATTGCCGCGCGTCCATCATGCGCTTTTAGCTATCAAAATTGAAGCGTTTCAGGGGCTGCTACCGCAGCCACCCGCCCACCCAGGCCGCCAGCGCCGCGCAATGCAACACCACCGTGGTCCAGTACACGGTGCGGAACTCCTGCTTGCTCGACTTGTGCCGCAGCCACTGCTGCGCGCACCACGCGCTCGGCCAGCCACCTGCCAGGCTGAGCAGGTGCAGGTGTTTTTCAGGTGTGCGCCACCGGCCGCTTTGTGCCGCGCTTTTGTCCATGGCATAGGTGACAAAGGTCAGGAGGTTGATGGCCACAGCAGCGCCCAGGGACCACAGCGGGAGCCTGCTCGCCCAGACGCCCCAGCCCAGCAGCGCGGCCCAGCCCAGCATCAGGAGCAGGGTGGGCAGGGCCGGGGCATTGGCCCCCGGCTGCGTTTTTGCCGGGCGCTCGCTGCGCGGAGCGGGTGACGGGGCAGGGGGACGCGTGTGCTGAATTTTGCGCGGAAGCGCCGTTGCAGACGCGCTGGCGGCTGGGCGGGTTGCGCGCCCGGCCTGGGCCGCAGGCTGTACCGCCATGGCCCGGGGGCCTTTGCCGCCCACGTGGATTTCTTCGTAGACCACGGCCAACCCTTCGCGGGGTGCTGCGCTGCCCCGGTAGTCCCGCACATGAAAAAACACGTCGGCGGAGGTGTCGGGGCTGCGGATAAAGCCGAACGCGCGCGTCGCGTCCCAGCGAATGACGGTGCCTTGTTTCTGCATCGGTAAAAAAGGGATCAGGCGAGGGTGTGCAGGGGAATGTCTTGCGCCACGGCCAACGCATCCAGCTGGGCGCGGGTCTGCGTGCGCAGGAAGGCCGCTACGGCGGCGTGCGTGGCAGGCGCGCGCAGCACCACTGGGTCGCCCGTGGCGGGCAGGCCTGCAGCGGCGCACAGGCTGGCGGCAAAGTGTGGCTCCAGCGCCGCCACGGCCACGCGGCCGTCGGCGCAGGAGTAGATGCGGTAGCCCGCGTGGTGGCCGCCCACGTCGCCCTCGGGGGTGGTCAGGCCCCAGTCGCGCGGCTGAGCCAGCCAGGCGGCGGCGTCGGCCAGGGCCACTTCGATGCACATGCCGTTGCCAGTGTGAGCGCGCTCCAGCAGGGCCTGCAGCACGGCTTCGCTGGCCATCAGTGCGCCGCCCATGTCGGCGTAGAGCGTGGGCGGCATCTCGGTGCCGGTCACCAGGCCGGCATCGGCCAGGTAGGTGAGGTCGTGGCCGGGCTCTTCGGCCCGCTCGGCCGCTGCGCCCACGATGCGCACCAGCGACAGGCGCGGGTATTTGGACTGCAACGCATCCCATCCCAGCCCCAGCTTGGTGAGCGCCGAGGGGCGGAATGAGGTGATCAGCACATCGGTGCGGGCCAGCTCTGCATGCAGCGCGGCCTGGCCTTCGGGTGTCTTGAGGTGGGCATGCACCACCCGCACACCCTGGTGCAGCGTGGCATAGGCCGCCGGGCTGTAGATGCCCATGGGGTCCGCGCTGGGGTAGCCGGGGGGCGGGGGCGGTTCGAGCTTGGTGCACTCGGCGCCCATG
>NZ_JBWKZU010000035.1:0-60726 GCF_059424825.1 Acidovorax sp. GW101-11A03
GCCCGACATGCAGGCCGACAGCCGCGTGGTGGGGCTGGTGCCCACGCTCACGCAGCTGGGGTATGCGCTGGGCATCTTGCTACTGGCGCCGCTGGGCGACCGGTTCGACCGGCGCCGCATCATCGTCATCAAGTCCATCGCGCTGATGCTGGCCCTGCTGCTGAGCGGCCTGGCCCCGGGCATGGGCGCGCTGCTGGCGGCCAGCCTGGCTGTGGGCCTGGCGGCCACGGTGGCGCAAGACGTGGTGCCCGCTGCCGCCACGCTGGCCCCGGCCGCGCAGCGCGGGCGCATGGTGGGCACGGTGATGACGGGGCTGCTGCTGGGCATTTTGCTGTCGCGCGTGGTCAGCGGCTTTGTGGCGCAGCAGTGGGGCTGGCGCACGGTGTATGTGGCGGCGGCGGTGGCCATTGCGCTGCTGACGGTGGCCGTGTGGCGCGGGCTGCCGCGCTTTGCTCCCACCGCGCAGCTGGGCTATGGCGCGTTGATCGGCTCCATGGTGGCACTGTGGCGCCAGCACGCGGCGCTGCGCCGTGCGGCCTGGGCGCAGGGGCTGCTGGCCGTGGGCTTCAGCGCGTTCTGGTCCACGCTGGCGGTGATGCTGCACAGCCAGTTCAACCTGGGCACGGCGGCGGCGGGCGCGTTTGGCCTGGCTGGGGCGGCAGGTGCACTGGCTGCACCGCTGGCCGGGCGCCTGGCCGACAAGCGCGGGCCCGAGGTGGTGACGCGCTACGGCGCCGGGCTGGCCGCCGTGTCGTTTGCGGTGATGGCGCTGGCACCGCTGCTGCCTGCTCAGGCCCAGTTGGGGTTGATTGTGGTCAGCGCGATTGGCTTTGACTTTGGCGTGCAGGCCACGCTGGTGGCGCACCAGACCATCGTGTACGGCATCGACCCTGCGGCGCGCAGCCGGCTCAATGCGCTGCTGTTCACAGGCATGTTCATCGGCATGTCGGCCGGGGCAGCGCTGGGCGCTTTGGTGCTGGCGCAGTGGGGCTGGCTGGGGGTGGTGGGGCTGGCCACCGTGTCGTCACTGGCGGCCCTGGGGGTGCGGGTGGCGCGGCGGGCAGGATGATTTGAATAAAAAAGGGCTCTACCGCCTGATGGGTAAGCGCTAGTAGCTATCAAAAAAAGAGCGTCCCGGGGGCCGCTCTTTCTTTTTTGCTGGGCTACCTTGCCGGTGGCCTCAGGCCTTCTTCACCTCAATGTGATACAGCCCCCAGGGGCACAGGCCAAAGCGTTCCTTCACCGGCTTGTCCTTGAAGGCGGGCAGCACATCGGCGTCGTACACCGCCCACTGCGGGCCCAGGCCGCCCAGGGCCATGGGCTGGCCGTCGATGTGGGTGGCGACGATCATGCGGTAGGCCTGCACGTCGGCCATGCTGATGGTGACGTTGTAGCCGTCCACCGCGCGCAGCACCAGCTGCACGGAGCTGCCAGCGGCCACACCGGCAGCGGCCAGCACGGTGGTGAGCAAGGGGCCTTTGAGGGTGTGGGGCTTGCTGTCGTATTCCAGCGTGGGCTTGATGGTGATGGCGGGCATGCGCTGCAGGGCGGCGGCGTCCAGCGCGTGGGCTTTGTCGAACTGGATGCCGTGTTTGCCCATCATCTGGTCGATGGTGGCATCGAGCGCGCCCCGGTTGGGCTGGGTGATGGCGCCGCTGATGGTGAGCAGGGCGGGGCTGGTGGATGCTTTGGCGGGTGGGGCGGCGTGGCTGCTGGTGGTGGCAGCGGTCCACAGGCCTGCCAGGCCGACGCTGGCAGCCACAAAGTTTCTTTTGTTCATGCTCGGTTTCTCCTCGTGTGTTGTTTGCCTGGTCGATTGATCGATGGATGGTGCGCATCAATCCGGGGCGCATGGTAAGCGCAGGACTGGCGCTTGCCACCCAAAAAAGTGTCAGTACCTGTGTGCGTGTGCAGCAGGTGCGGTATGTGCCTTATTCATGTGCCCTGTGGCGCGCGAGCCCTGTGGCCTTCAACCCCCAGGGTGCATGGCCCACCCCGCCAGCGCGCAGGCGCGTGGCGCACCACAATCGGCGCCCATGACTTCTTCTTCGACGATGCTGCGGCTGATCAGCCTGGCGGCCTTTTGCAGCATGGCGTCCATGCGCGTGTGCGATCCGATGCTGGTGGCACTGTCTGTGGAATACCAGATCACCACAGGCGACGCCTCGGCCGTGATTGCCGCGTTTGCCGTGGCCTATGGTGTGCTGCAGCTGGTGTATGGCCCGCTGGGCGACCGGGTGGGCAAGGTGCGCGTGATCATTGGCGCCACGGCGGCCTGTGCGGTGTTCAGCGCCATGACGGCGCTGGCGCCCAGCTTTTCGGTGCTGGTGGTGGCGCGGGCTGCCATGGGGGCGGCGGCGGCCGGGATCATTCCGCTGTCGATGGCGTGGATTGGCGATGAGGTGGCCTACGAGCAGCGGCAAGAGACCCTGGCGCGGCTGATGGTGGCCACGGTGACCGGGATGATGGCGGGCCAGTGGTTTGGCGGCTTTGCCACCGAAACGCTGGGCTGGCGTGCGGCGCTGGGTGTGCTGGCCGTGCTGTTCTTTACGGCGGCCACGCTGCTGTTGCGGCACGCGCGTGCCATTGGGGCGTTGCGCACGGTGGTGGTGCCGGGTGCACCGGCGTTTTCGCTGGCCAATTACGTCGCGGGCACGGCGGCGCTGCTGCGCATTCCGCGTGTGCGCTGGGTGCTGACGGTGGTGGCGATTGAAGGCGCGCTGGCATTTGGCACGCTGGCCTTTGTGCCCGCGCGCATGGTCGATGGGTTTGGCCTGTCGGCCTCTGCGGCGGGTGGCGTGATGGTGCTGTATGGCGTGGGCGGGCTGATCTACAGCGTGTTTGCGCGGCGCTGGCTGGCGGCGCTGGGCGAGCGGGGGCTGGCCGTGCTGGGGGCCAGCTTCATTGCCATCGGCCTGCTGTCGCTGGCCTGGGCGCCTGCGGTGGGTTGGGCCATGCTGGGCTGCTTCTTGGCGGGCATCGGCTTTTACATGCTGCACAACACGCTGCAGGTGCAGGCCACCCAGATGGCGCCCGAGGCGCGGGGCACGGCGGTCACGCTGTTTGCGTGCCTGCTGTTCCTGGGCCAGTCCACGGGTGTGCTGCTGGTGGCATTCAGTGTGGACCGGGGCTGGTTGCCGCCAGTGTTCACGGTGGCGGCGGTGGGGGTGTTTGTGCTGGGGCTTCTGATCTCGCGCCGGGTGCAGGCGCGTGGGGCGGTGGCAGGCGCGTGACCACCCCGCCAGTGGTTGTCAGCCCCGCGCCTCGTACCAGCCCTTGCTGCGGTTGACCACGGCCACCACCGCCAGCATCACCGGCACCTCGATCAGCACGCCCACCACCGTGGCCAGCGCCGCGCCGGAGTGAAAGCCAAACAGGCTGATCGCCGTGGCCACGGCCAGCTCGAAGAAGTTGGATGCACCGATCAGCGCCGAGGGGCAGGCAATGCTGTGCTTTTCGCCCACGGCTCGGTTCAGGCCATAGGCCAGGGCGGAGTTGAACAGCACCTGGATCAGGATGGGCACGGCCAGCAGGGCGATCACCAGCGGCTGCTGCAGGATGGCTTCGCCCTGGAAGGCGAACAGCAGCACCAGCGTGGCCAGCAGCGCGGCGATGGACCAGGGGCCGGTGCGCGCCACGGCGGCGTCGAAGGCGGCTTGGCCTTTGCGCAGCAGGCGCTTGCGCAGCCACTGGGCGATCATCACGGGGATCAGGATGTAGAGCACCACCGAGGTGAGCAGGGTGTCCCACGGCACGGTGATGGCCGACAGGCCGAGCAAAAAGGCCACCAGCGGCGCAAACGCCACGATCATGATGCTGTCGTTGAGGGCCACCTGCGACAGCGTGAACAGCGGGTCGCCCCCGGTGAGGCGGCTCCACACAAACACCATGGCCGTGCAGGGCGCGGCGGCCAGCAAAATGAGCCCGGCGATGTAGCTGTCGATCTGGTCGGCCGGCAGGTACGGCGCAAACCAGTGGCGGATGAACAGCCAGCCCAGCAGCGCCATCGAAAACGGCTTGACCAGCCAGTTGACGAACAGCGTCACGCCAATGCCGCGCACATGCTGGCGCACCTCGGCCAGCGCACCAAAGTCCACCTTCAGCAGCATGGGGATGATCATCACCCAGATGAGCAGGCCCACCGGCAGGTTGACACGGGCCACCTCCAGCGCGCCCACGGCGCGCGCCGCACCGGGCAGCCACTGGCCCAGCGCAATGCCCACCACGATGCATAGCAGCACCCAGACAGTGAGGTAGCGCTCGAACACCGCCATGCCAGCGGCGGGGGAGGGGGGCAACGCGCTGGCAGCAGCGCGTTGCGAATGGCTTGGTGGCAGGGTCATTTCAGTGATCCCTTCAGTGATCCATTGCGCTGCGCGCCACCCGCGATGCATGAAACTGGCGCGGCCCAAACCAGTGCACCCGTGGAACTGGCTTTGCCAGGCCACCGGGTGCGTCCCCCTCCCGCGCAGCGAGAGAGGGGTGAAGGCGCGAAGCGACTCAGGGGGTGTTTCATCTTATTGCTCGGGCAGGTTGCGAGCCGTGGCTTGCAGCGCGGTGGCGGCCAGCTTGTCGTCGGGCAGGTTCACCAAGAGCTCCAGGCGCTGCTTGATGGCGTGCAGGGTCTTGCGGAAGGCTTCAGCCTTGTCGGCGTCCGAGCCATCGCCCGCTGACGGGTCGGCATAACCCCAGTGCGCCGTGGCCGGATGGCCGGGCCAGAAGGGGCAGACCTCGCCCGCTGCGTTGTCGCACACGGTAATGATCAGGTCCATGTGCGGCGCGCCGGGGGCGGCGAATTCGTCCCAGCTTTTGCTGCGCAGCCCTTCGGTGGGGATGCCCGCGTGGGCCAGCGCCTGCAGGCCCAGCGGGTGGGGCTGCTGGTTGTCGCGCGGGCTGCTGCCCGCCGAGTAAGCCTTGAAGCGGCCTTGGCCCATGGCGTTGAGCAGAGCCTCTGCCAGGATGCTGCGGGCGGAGTTGTGCGTGCACAAAAAGAGCACGTTCAAAGGAGGACGTTGTGGGGTGGCGTTCATCGTGGCTCCAGGCTCAGCAGCACTTGTTGGGGTTGTTGGCGGTGGGGCCGCAGCAGGCGGCCTGCCCAGGTGCGGGGGCCGATGGCGCGCCCGTGGGGCAGCACGCGGCCTGGGCTGGCTGCTGCGTGGTCTTGGCTGGCTGCTGCGCAGCGGCTTCGTTGAACACGGGGATGTTGCCCAGCGTGTGGAAGTGTTCCCAGGCCACGCCCTGCGGGTCGGTGATCCAGTGCTTGTCGCTGCGGGCGTAGCAGCAGGTGGTGGCGCCTTCGTCGAGCAGGGCCATGTCCGCGCCCTGGGCGCGAGCCTTGAGCTCGGCCAGCTCGTCGGCCTCATCCACCTGAAAGCCCAGGTGGTCCACGCCGGGCTTGTCGCCCCGGGTGGAGATGGCGAAGTTCACGCGCGGGTCTTCGAGCATCCACTTGGCGTAGTCGGTCTCGACGCGCGCAGGCTCGGCCGCGAACAGCCGGGAGTAGAACGCGATGCTCTTGGCGAGGTCATCGACATGCATGTGGACGTGGAATCGCTTCATGGTGGTTTCCTTTCGGCTGTGGGTCGTGGGGTGGAAGTTGTTGGGGGGCGATCAGCACTTGCAGGCGGCGGTGGCCTCGTCGGTCAGGCAGGCGGCGCCCTGGCAGCAGTTCTCGGTCAGGTAGGCCAGCAGGTCGTTCATGGTGGCAAACGAGGCGCGGTAGATCAGGTTGCGGCCCTGGCGCTCCTGGCTCACCAGACCCGCGTGGGTCAGCTCCTTGAGGTGGAACGACAGCGTGTTGGGCGCAATGCCCAGCTGCTCAGACAGCCCGCCGGGCGTGAGCCCTTCCTGGCCCGCCACCACCAGGGCGCGGAACACCCGCAGGCGCACTTCCTGGGCGAGGGCGGCGAGGGATCGGATGACGTCGGTTTCTTGCATGATTCGATAATACAACAAAAGTTGAAATATGGAAGTGTGGCCTGGAGAAGTTTCTGGAGTCGTCAGGAAAATTCAAGGAAAAATGGCAGCCTGAGCGCTATGGTGTTGCCCTGATAGCTATGAATTTCATAGTTACTGAAGTCTGTGTACCACGGTCTTCATAACTCGGCGATCTAATCACCCGATTTTTTAATCGTTTGTGAACTTACGATTCGCCGATACAGTCGCCCATCCTTTTCCAGACCCGCGCGGCAGCGGCCACTCACCGTGAGGCCGCTGCCGCGCACTGCTTTCCATGATCGATTTACGGGGTATCACCCAAACCTACCAGGGCCCACAAGGCCCCGTCGAAGCCCTGCGTGGCATCGACCTCACCATCCAGCCGGGCGAAGTGTTCGGCATCATCGGCAAGAGCGGCGCGGGCAAAAGCTCGCTGGTGCGCGTCATCAACCTGCTCAACCGGCCCACCACGGGCCAGGTCATCGTGGGCGGGCGTGACCTGACCCAGCTGAACGACGCGCAACTGCGCGAGGCCCGGCGCGAGATTGGCATGGTCTTCCAGCACTTCAACCTGCTGTCGTCGCGCACCGTGTTCGACAACGCCGCGCTGCCGCTGGAACTGGCGGGCATGGACAAGGCCGCGATCCGCGAGCGCGTGAGCCCGCTGCTGGAGCTGGTGGGCCTGGCCCACCTGGCCGACCGCTACCCGGCGCAGATCAGTGGCGGGCAAAAGCAGCGCGTGGGCATTGCGCGCGCGCTGGCGAGCCGCCCCAAGGTGTTGCTCTCCGACGAAGCCACCTCGGCGCTGGACCCGGAGACGACCCGCTCCATCCTCGACCTGCTGCGCCAGGTCAACCGCGAGCTGGGCCTCACCGTGGTGCTCATCACCCACCAGATGCAGGTCATCAAGCAGGTGGCCGACCGCGTGGCCGTGATCGAGGCGGGCCGCATCGTGGAGCAGGGTCGTGTGCTGGACGTGTTCACGCGCCCGCAGCAGGCCATCACCAAGAGCCTGATCGACGAGATCCTGCCGCAAGAGCTGCCCGTGAGCGTGCTCGACCATGTGCGCAAGCTCACCCGCCAGCTGGCCACCACGGCGCCCGGCCACGCGGGGCGGCTGCTGCGGCTGTCGTACTCGGGCGACAGCGCCTACCAGCCCATCCTGTCGCAGCTGATCCGCGAGTTTGGTGTGGACATGAGCATCCTGCACGGCCAGGTGGACGAGATCCAGGACGAGACCTTCGGCTCGCTGGCCGTGTACGCCAGCGGCGAGCCCATGCAGGTGCGCGGCGCGGTGGAGCACCTGCGCGCGGGCGGCGTGGCGGTGCAAGAAGTCACGATTGAAATCTGAGGGAGCCATAAGCCATGTTCGACCATTTCACTCCGGCCATGCTGGACCTCTTTGCCTCCTCGTTGTGGGAGACGCTCATCATGGTGGGCATCTCCGGCATCGTGGGTGGCCTCATCGGCGTGCCGCTGGGCGTGTTCCTGCGCCTCACGGACCACGGCGGCGTGTTGCAGAACGGGCCCGTCAACAAGCTCGTGGGCTGGCTGGTGAACGCCGTGCGCTCCACGCCTTTCATCATCCTGCTGGTGGCCATCATCCCGTTCACGCGCTTCATCACGGGCTCGTCGATTGGCACGGCTGCTGCGGTGGTCCCCTTGACGATTGCTGCCGCACCGTTTGTGGCCCGCCTGGTCGAAGCCGCCTTGCGCGAGGTGGACCACGGCCTGGTCGAAGCCGCCCAGGCCATGGGAGCCACCACCAGCCAGATCGTGTGGAAGGTGCTGCTGCCCGAGGCGCTGCCCGGCATCGTGGCGGGCCTGACCATCACGTTTGTGAGCCTGACCGGCTACTCGGCCATGGCCGGTGCCATTGGCGGCGGTGGTTTGGGTGACCTGGGCATCCGCTACGGCTACCAGCGCTTTCTGCCCGAGATCATGCTGGCCGTGGTGCTGGTGCTGATCTTCTTTGTGCAGGCCGTGCAGAGCCTGGGGGACTGGGCGGTGCGCAGGCTGAGCCACCGGTGAGTGGTGGATTGGTTGCTTCTTTTGCTATTTATTTGATAGCTGTGAGGGGTTGATGGACGCGCGCAGACGGCCATTTTTCTATAAATTCTGGCCCCCGTCTCCGCATCCACAGCTGGCCCTGCCTTCACTCCCTCTCCCGCAAGGGGAGAGCGAGCCTTAAAAACCCCTTCAGCTCGGCACCCGGTAGTGGTAGCCATACGCCGTCTTGAACCCCATCGACTGGTACAGCCCCAGCGCTGGCGTGTTCTGCGCGCGCACCTGCAAATAGGCGCTGGCCGCCCCGGCCTCGGCGGCCCAGTGCAGTAGGGCGGTGACCAGCGCGCGCCCGCGCCCGCCGCCCCGGTGCTCGGGCGCCACGGCCAGGTCGTACAGGCCCACGGCGCCGCGCTCCAGCACCGCCAACCCAAAGCCCACGGGCTGGCCTTGTGTGTCGTGCTGCAGTGCAAATGCGGCAGGGTGGGCGATGTGGTCCAGCATGCTGTTGTGCAGCGCGCGGTGGTGTGTTGGCACGCCGTTGGCGGCGGCAAAGCCCTCCAGCCAGGCGGCACTGGGCGTGGTGCTGATATGGGTGCTGCCATCGGGCTTGCCGACCGAACCCAGGGCCAGCGGCCGGTGCAACACCAGTGAGGGGTCGAAGTGCTGGTAACCCGCCTCGGCCAGCTCCTGGTCGGCCTCGGCCGGGGCCAGGGGCGAGATGCGGAACACGGCGGGCAGCCCGTGCCGCGCATATAGCGTGGTGGCCGCCTCGCGCACCCCGTCAAACGGCGCGCCGGGCAGCAGCGCGTTGACCGAGTTGGCGCGCTTGGTGTAGCCGCCCGACAGCCGGAACACCCAGCCCCGGTGGAACACCGTCTGGCGCGCGGGCCAGGCGTTGAAAGCGCGCTCTTCGAGGGCGCGGATCAGGGCTGCGGGGACGGTGGGCTCGATGGTGGTGGGCGTCATGGCTGGGGTTATACCAACCCGCTCCCGCCAGATCACGCTCAATCAACCGGTCGTGATCTTGTGGTCGGCGACCAGCTTGGCGAAGCGCGTGGTGTCGCTGGCGATCTGCTCGGCCATCTGCGCGGGTGTGCAGGGCTGGGGCGGCGCCAAACCGGGTAACAGCGCAGGCAGGTAGTTTGATTTGCAGGGTGGCGCTAGTCTGGTTCTGTGGTTAGGGTGTCGCTGTCCAGCTTGCCAATCCTGCCGTCTTCAACCGCCTTTCCCTGGCCCGCTTTTTTGACCATGAAACCACTCCCGCTACTTTCTGCCTTGCTGGTGGGCGCCTTCGCCGCCCTGCCTGTGTGGGCTGGAGATTCCACCGCCACGCAAGACTGGTCGCTGTCGGCCGACGGCGCCTACGTGCTGGACCACCGCGCGGGCCTGGCCTGGCCGCGCTGCGTGGAAGGCATGCAATGGACCGGAAAAAACTGCACCGGCAAGCCCCTGCTGCTGGACCGCGCCGAAGCCACGGCCCTGGCCGCCGAGCGCTGGAAGGCCGAAGGCGTGGGCTGGCGCATTCCGCGTGCGGCCGAGCTGCAGCGGCTGGTGGACAAATCGCTCTCGCCCCCGGGCCTGAACCCCATCCTGTTCCCCGCCGCACCAGGCCAATGGCACTGGTCATCCACCAGCAACGTGAGCGCGCCCAGCGTCAACCAGTACACCTACGGCAACATCGCGCAAAGCCGCGCGGGTGATGGTGGGCGCCAGGCCGCGATGATCAACGGCTGGGCCGTGAACCTGTCCACCAGCGAGGCGCGGGGCGATGCGGCACGGGCCAGCAAGCTGCCCGTGCGGCTGGTGCGGCCGATGCCTTGACGCTGTGCGCCGTTAGCCGACGGGATCTGCCACCGTCCCGGGTGGCCAGCCGCAGCCGCTCAGCACGGCTTCGCAAGCGCTTGCAATGCCTGCGTTGGTGGCCGCCGCCGGGCGCATTTGCTCTGCGATCGCGTGGCAGTGCGCCCGCACGGTGGTGTCGTGCATCAGCTCGGCCAGGGTGTTGCAGATATGGTTTTCTGTGTAGCGTCGGGGCAGGATCTCGCGGGCCACGTTCAGGGCGACCAAGCGCTGGGCATTGTCGAACTGATCGTAGGCGGTGGGCCGCACAACCTGGGGGATGCCCGCGCGAAGCGCCTGGGCTGTGGTGCCGATGCCGCCATGGTGCACCAGCGCGGCCAGGCGCGGAAGCAGCCGCGCATATGGCGCATAGCCCACGTGCAGCACACCCGGAGGCAGCTTGTCAGGCACCTGCTGCGCAAAGTGGGTGAGCAGCAGGCCGCGCAAGCCCCCTTGCTCGCAGGCGCTGGCAGAGCGTGCGAAGAACTCCCGCGCATTGGCCGTTGCCGTGCCAGCGGTGAATCCGACCGGTGCAGTGCCAGCGGCCAGAAAGTCGCGCAGGTCGTCTGGCAACTCTGCCGCGCAAGCGGGGTCGTCGAATGGGAAGTCGCAGTGTTGCAGTTGTGCTGGCCAATCTGCCGGTGCGCCAGAGAACCACGCCGGAAACAGGGCCACCTCAGCGTCAACCTGCCGCAGCCAGGGGCTGAACAGCTCCGGCAGCGGTGCCAGGCCCAGTTGGGTGCGCATGCTGTTCAGCGGCGCAAGGAAGTAGCGGTCGGTATGCGCCCGGTCCGCCAGCCACCAGAACAATTGCCGGAGCCAGAACGGGCTTTTTTCGCGCAGCCAGGCCCCACCAGGGCCGATGCGTGCAGGGGCGACGGTGGAGCGGATGGCCGCAGGTGCCAGGTGTACGGTGGCGCAGGGCAAGCCCAGGCTTTCGGCCACCAGCCTGTGCGCGAAAAAGAGGGACCCGCCGATGGCCAGCGTGCGCCCCTGCCTGACATCGCCATACATGGCGCTGTAGCAGGCAGGAGTCTGGCGGGCCATGTATCCGGCCACAGCAGCCATGGCTTTGGGCGGGTTACTGTCGGGGGCCTGGGCAAAGAGGCTTTCATAGTCCGCCACCGTTCCGATCGGCCGGAACACCGCCCCGCAGGACGCTGCAGAGTCTGCGAAGAAAGGGTTGGCGTAGACGAAAACTTCAAACCCCCGGCGGCGGAACTCAGCCGCCATGAAAATGAAGGGAAGGACATCGCCATGGCTGCCCATGGCGGTGATGAGGATGCGCTTCATAAAGGGGTCAACACCATGATTTCTGCCAGCATGGGCAAGGGCACCCGTTCGCGCAACTGCAGTCGGGCTTGGGCGAACAGGCCTTGCCACTCGCGCAGGCTGCGTTCGCGCCCTTCGGTGCAAACGGCCATCTGCAGGTCCATGCCAGACACGGCCAGGTCGGCGATCTCTTCGTTGCGCACGGCTTCCATGACGAGCACGGTGGCACCCACCGGGGCAGCAGCACGTGCAACCCGCTGGAGGACCAGCAGCGCATCGGCGTCCGACATCCCATGGAGCAAGGCGCTGAGCCAGAACACGTCTTTGGCGCTGCTGGCGGGCGGCAGTGCATCCTGGCGGACATCCGCGGCATGAAAGCTGAGCCTGGCACGCGCCGCGCTTCGCTGGGGATCGGTTTCGCTGGCTCGCAGGAAGCGTGCTGCCGCTACGGTGGCTGGCCGGTCGATCACAAGCGCATGCAGGTGGGCATGGCGCGCAAGCAGGGTCAGCGCCTTGTCGCCCGCGCTGCCGCCCACATCCAGCAGACGGTGGAAGGCGCGCCAGTCGATGGCGTCCACCCACGGGGTGCCAGTCAGCCCCTCGACCTGGGCCATGGCTTTTGCAAAGGCTTCTTCCAGGGCGGGGTCCGTCGCCATGTGCTCGAAAAGGGGCTGGCCGTGCGAAACCTCGAAGGCCGGGCGGCCAAGCCGGAGTGCACTGGTCAGGGTGTCGTTCCATGGCGCGCGCATCTCCGGACGCTGGTGCAGCAGCACCAGGTCACGGACACTGCCTGGCCGGTCAGCCCGCAGTGGTGCCGAGCCCCGGTTGTTGCGCCAGTGTCCTGGTTGAGCTTCTTCAAACACGCCCAGCGCAGCCAGCAGGCGCAGAACGCGCTGCAGCCCGTCGGGCACCACGTTGCAGCGCTGGGCCAGCACACCGATTGGCAAGGTGTCGTCGCCCAACTGGCTTGCAACGTCCAGCTCGGTGACCACGCCCAAGGCCCTGGATTGCCAATAGGCCGAACCGATCTGGACGAGCCGAAACGGGGGCGGTGTCAGCCGCGACGCCCACAGCTGCAGGCCTTGGATGGCGCGCAATACAGTGGCAAATAGCCGCGCCGCGCGTGCTGGCTTGCGTAGCCCAAGGCGGGACAGTGGTGGTGTGGATGTGGCTAGCCTAGCGGTTGTCACGCGGGTCTCCTGAAGAGGTGGTGTGAAGGTGGGCAGCGATGCGGCCGGTGGAGATGCCAGCGGCCAGCACGCGGCGATTCATGCATCGCTTGCGCCAAGGCCGGCATCGAAGTCTCTGCTGCGGGCAATGACGGCCGCCGCGATGGCGCTGTCGGCCAGGGTGGGCAGGTCTGTGCGCAGAAACACCGGGTGCACCTTGAGGGCCAGAAGAGCCAGTTCATCAGGCCGCCGGGGCACACGGCCGCCGGGGAAGGCCGAGGCCTTCTCCTGCATGAATCGGGCTGCCGCCTGCACGGCCTGGTGGGCGGCCTGCGCGTGGTGGCTGCCATACGAGAAGCGCCAGGCGCGCACCCTGGCATTGATGCGCGAGAAGCTGTCGGTGCCTGCCGCCATGCCCGCAGCGGCGAACACGCGGCAGTCGTAGGCGCGGCAGGCCTGGGGCCTCGCCGGGTAGATGCCGCAGTTGTTGTGCTCCAGCATGGGGCAGGCGCCCTGGGCCGTGCGGCCCAGCACCTGGTAGCCCGGTGGCATGCCGGGGGCCGGGCTCAGCAGCGGCGCTGGGATGGCCATGGCGGCGGCGGTGTCTGCCGGTGTCAGGGGGATGAAATACCCCGAGCTGCAGCACCCCCTGCAGTCGCCACACGGCACAGGGGCCGGGGCGCCCGTGTGCAGCCCGCGCAGGGTCTGGGCCAGCCAGTCGGCAAAGTCGCCCGCATCGACCGGGGCTTCCTGGACCATGTGGTGGGTCTGGATCCCGTTGGTACGTTTTGGTTGGTGGTGCATCGCGGCGCAGAGTGGTAGGTCAGCGGTTCAGAAGGCGCACCAACCCCTGGTTCAGCGCGTCCAGCACCCAGCTGGAGCTGCCGGGCACCACGCTGCGCGTGTTGCTGAGCGCGAAGTAGGCGCTGCGGCCGTCTTGTGCCAACACCGTCAGGCCCATAAATCCCATGTTGTCCCCGCTGTGCACGATGGCGCCCTGGCCGTGGAGCCAGGAGCCCTCCCAGCCCAGTGCGTAGTCGCCGCTGCGCAGGGCGCGCAGCCGCTGCACGTAGGCCGCAGGCAACCCATGGCTGCGCCCCTGAAAAGCGCGCTGGTGTTCTGCCAGCCACCGGCCATAGCCTGCGGGAGTCATCCACACATCCCCCGACGGCTTGGCCGCATCCACCCAGGGCTGCACCTCGGGCCCGAACCCGGTGGCGGGTTGCAGCTTGCCCGGGGCTGGCCCCTCGTAGCCCTGCGCTGCGTTGGCAGGGGGCTGCCATTGCGGCTGCAGGCCGCGTGGCTGGGCCCATTGCCGCATCAGGGTCTCGAAGTCTTGCCCCGTGGCGGCCTCCAGCATGGCCCCGGCCACGGTGTAGCCCGCGTTGGAATATGCAAACTCCCCGGCGCCGACCACCGGCGTCAGCGACAGCAGCCAGCCTGACAGCACGCGGCGCCGCGCTGCATCGGTGGCGGGGTGGGGGAGTGGCAGGGCGGCCACAAAGTCGGCAAGCTGTTCGAGATCGGCTGCGTCATTGAAGGTGGGCAGGCCGCTGCGGTGGTCCAGCAGCTGTGCCAGGGTGGCGTTGGCGTAGGCCGGGTGCTGCTTTGCAGCGGCTTCGGGCAGCAGGTCGGCGGGGCGGCTGTCCCAGCGCAGCTTGCCCTGCTCCACCCAGTGGGCCACCAGGGCGGCGGTCATGGCTTTGGACAGGGATGCGAGCTGGAAGGATTCGTTGCCCGTCATGGCATCGCCCTTCAGGCGGGCCTGCCCGGCCGCACCCAGGTAGAGCTTGTCAGCGCTGTCGTGCTGGCTGCCAAACACGGCGCCCACCAGGCCCACGTCCACGGCGGCCTGGGCGCGTTCGCGCAGGGCCTGGTTTTCCAGCAACAGCCGGGGGTCGCGTAGTTCGTCGCCTTCGCCGCCGCCACAGGCGCCCAGCAGGGTGAGGGAGGTGAGGGCCAGCGCCGAAGCAAGGGCGCGGCGGCGGGTGAGGTGCGGGGCTGCGAAGGAGGACATGCCTGGGCTTTTTCAGAATCAGAAGAAGCCGCCGATTCTGAAAACGGTGCCCTAAAGATTCCCTAAAGAAACGCGCAGGGGCGGCCCCTTGCGCACCTTCCCAGCCCAGCTCACACCTTCTCAGTCCGGCTGCACGCCACCCAGGTCCAGCACAAAACCCACGCCCCGTCCATCCAGCCCCTTGTCCAGCCACAGGCGCGCATGCAGGCGCTCGGCTGCCTGGGCGACGATGGCCAGGCCCAGGCCGGTGCCGGGCTCGTCGTGGCCTGTGCCGCGCCAGAAGCGCTCGAACACCTGCGTGTGCAGCGCCGGGGCAATGCCCGGCCCGTTGTCGCGCACCGCCAGCCGGATGCCACCCTGGTGCTGCTCTATCGACAGCTCCACCCGTGTGGCGCCATAGCGCAGCGCGTTGTCCACCAGGTTCTGCAGGATGGACTGCAGCGGCAGCGGCTCGCCATGCCAGGCCAGCGACTCCGGGCCTTCCAGGGCGAGGGTGACGCTGCGGCGCTTTGCATCGGCATGGGCGTCCAGCAGCACGCCTGCCGCCAGTTCGCACATATCAATGTCCTGCGCATCGCCGCTGCGGGTGGGGTCGAGTGCCGACAGGTCCAGCAGCTGCTGGCCCAGGTGGGCCGTGCGTTGCAGGCCTTGCTGCAGCGCCTGGGCGGCTGCGGCGCGGCTGGCTTCGCCCTGGCTGCCCAGCAGCACATGCGCCTGGGCAGACAAAGCCGCCAATGGCGTGCGCAGGCCGTGGGCGGCGTCGTGCACAAAAGCGCGCTCCAGCGCCAGGTGCTCGCGCAGGCGGGCCAGCAAGGCATCAAAGGCGCGGCCCAGAGGTTGCAGCTCGGCATAGCGCAGGTCCGCACCCAGCGGCTGCAGGTCGCGCCGCGTGTCCAGCGCCTCAATGTGCTGCGAGAACTGGCGCAAGGGCCGCAAGCCGCTGCGCACAGCCAGCCACAGCGTGAGCAGCAGCACGGGCAGGGCGATCAGCAGCGACATCCCCACCTCGCCCAGCAGCCACTCCAGCAGCTCCAGGTCGGTGAGCAGGGGTTCCAGCACCAGCAGGTTCCAGCGCTTCCCTTGCGCGCTGTAGACCACATGGGGATGGCCATCGATATCCAGGCGGCTCAGCCCGGTGGGGGCAGTCTGGTTGCGCAGGTCGCGGCCACTTTCGTACACGGTGCCACCGCCATGGCGTTCCAGCCGGACGGAAACGTTGCCGCCGCCCGGGACCACCTCTTGCCGGACGCGGTTCAGCTCTGCGATGAACGCCTGCAGCACGGCCGTGGCATCTTCGGCATCGCCCAGCGCATCCAGCGACTTGATCAGCACCGAAGCCAGAGGCGCAGCAGTGGATTGTTTGTCCAGCTGCGTCCTGGCGTTCCAGTAGTTCATCGCGATGACCAGCACGCTGATCAGCGCAAACGCCAGCAGCAACGCCGCCACCAGCCGCAGGCCCAGGGTTTTTTTCACACCGACTCCAGCCAGTAGCCCACGCCCCGCAGGGTGCCCACGCGCTCGGCGCCAATCTTGCGCCGCAGGTTGCTGATGTGCACCTGCAGCGCTGCCGTGTCCATCGGGTCGCCCAAAGGCTCTAGCCGCTGGGCCAGCGTGCGCTTGGGCACCACATCGCCACCGCCCTGGGCCAGCGCCAGCAAAAGCTGGAACTCGCGCGGCGTCAGCTCCAGCGGCTGCCCGCCCAGCTGGGCCTGGCACTTGCGGGGCCACACGCTCAGGGCACCAAACTGCCACTGCTCGCCCGACTGCGCGGCCGTGCGCCGCAACACGGCCCGCAACCGCGCCAGCAGCTCGGGGATGTCGAAGGGCTTGACCAGGTAGTCGTCGGCGCCCGCATCCAGCCCGCCCAGGCGGTTTTGCAACGCGCTGCGGGCCGTGATCACCAGCACCGGCGTGGCTGCCTGGGCACGGCGCCAGCGGCGCAGCAGCTCCATGCCGCTGCCATCGGGCAGGCCCAGGTCCAGCAGCACGGCGCTGCAGCCCGGGTCGTCCAGCTGCAGGGGCGCATCGTGGGCGCGGCGCAGCCATTGCACGGTGAACCCGTCCTGCTGCAGCGCCCGCACCAGCGAAGCCCCCAGGTCCAGGTCGTCTTCGATCAACAGGATGTGCATGGGTCTCAGGCCTCCTCCAGATTCAGGACCAGGACATCGACGTGGCTGAATGTGAGTTGCATGGAGGAGGGAGGGAGCGGCGAAGGGGGCGGATTTTCTCATGGGCCCGTTGTGGGCTTGGGGCTGGCCCTTGGGAGTCGCGGCGCGCTGAGTAGGGTGTGCGGGAATGTCTGCCGTCGGGTTGGATGGGGCCGTTATTGGTGCGGTAGAACGGCTCGGACGCGGATATTCGTTCGGTTCATGTGCAGCGGCACCGGACGTTGTGGTGGGTCAAGACGGTTTTGGATTTTGTGGTGGCGGCTTCGGGGGAAGGAGCTCGGTGTCAACGTTTGACATGAGAGGCGGCCCAAGGGCTTAGCGCTTGTGACGTCCTCTCGATGGAAGAGTTGGGCGCTATCTCACACGCCTCTCGACTTGTTTGGCCAAACCTTCGCTTTTCGCCTCTCTGAAGAGACAAGCCGGACTCGCCACATGAGATCTGTGAGGAGGATGGCTACAGCCGCATTGAAGCGAGCTCGATTGTCGGATGTGGCTTCGTATTCTTTGGGACCAAGCCACGGGAGTTTCCGCGCATGTGCGGCGACCTCCGCCGATTCAAAGGTTAGAGGTTCCCAGCCATGCCCAAACTCGTTTCTGATCTTCCGAATGAGCGTGATTTCCTTGAACTCATTCTCCTGAATTAAGCCAAGAGCTGCTGCAGCTGACGCGCGGGAGGAAAACGTTCCTAGCGGCGCATTGAACCCACCAACTAGATCTTTAGCAGCCGGTGACTCGATAAAGAACGCACTCAGAATTTCTTGGAGGCGCTCATCAAGCATAGACGCAGCAACGAGTGCTGCTCCCCGGTCACTCTCTCTATTGAAGGTGGCTAGAAACTTGCCGAGTCGTTCAACTTCCGGCTCGGTGCTGTGCTTATGGTTCATGACGCCCAACGTCGGTCGTGAAAGTGCGGCAACGGCGCACTCAGCATTGAAGAATAGCGACCACGCTGGCCGCCGTTGTGGGTCCATTCGACGAACCAGTTAAACCAGCAGTAGCTCATGACGATAAGCGCCAGCCGACAAAGGCGACGATAAATGCCCAGGGCCATAGTGCGAGCCACCAGTTGGATATGGGGACGCGAGACTCCAGAACCGGCATGCCATCGATACTCAGACTAAACGGGAAGGAACGCAGTGCCGCTTTGCCCCAAGTTACTTCTACGCTGTGTTCAATGTCGTCAGATGCGAAAGTCTCGGCATGTTTTCCAACGGGCTTAAAGACGCCTCCGGTTTTAAGAACCAAGCGCCCGTTTACGGCGACATCAATTGAAGCTGATTGCCAAGCGTAGCGTGGCACGAGTTTCGCCGTGACCGACACGGGTGTCCCAAGCCAGTTTGTTTCGCAAGATGAAGAAGTCGCCATATGCGGTTTAACGTAATTGAGACCGCAAAACCTGCGGGATAAGCTGGGTCGTCCGGGGTATTCTGGACACCGATTCCTCCTGAGCATGGCTTGCAGCCTGGGTTTGCAGTCGTTGCGCCCTGAGTGAACCAAGGCATAAAAAATCCAAGAAACCCGGCAGGCTTGCAACGAGCGGACTATAGCCCGCGAACAGTCGAAACTTGGGCGCCAAACGGGCAACCCCAAGCCACCGGCCCACTGCGGCGACGCGCCCCGCGCAGCCCCCTCACACCCTCTTGCAAAAAAACGTCGTCCCGCACAACGCCCCATCCGGCATCAGTGCGTAGTCCGGCACCACGCCCACGCGCTGCCAACCCGCGCGTTCATACAGCCGCTCGGCGTCGCCGCCGGTGACGGTGTCGAGCACCAGCACGGTTTTGCGCTCGGCGCGTGCAGCGTCGTCCACGGCGGCCATGAGCTGTTGGGCGATGCCCTGGCGGCGGGCGCGGCGGTGGACCAGCATCTTGGCGACGTCGGCGCGGTGGGGCTGGTTGTCGGGCATGGCGGTGATGAGCTGCACGGTGCCCAGGATGGCCCCGCTGGCGTCTTCGGCCACCAGCAGCACGCGTTCGTTGCGCGCCACGCCGTCGGCCACGTTGCGCCAGAAGGCCAGGGCCTTGTCGCGCGGCAGGGGCGCCATGAAGCTGACCGAGGCGCCGCCGTGTACGCAGTCGATCAGCACATCGGCCAGCGCGCCCACGCTGGCAGCAGCTTCATTGGGGCCCAGGCGGCGGATGGTGGTGGCGGATGGGGGCTGGGCTGGTGCGTGGCGGACGGCGGCGGTCATGGTTTTCTCCGGGCGGTGGGTGGGGTGATGGTCTTTGTCACGCGCGCAGGCGGCTGGCTGCGCGGGGCGAGTGGCGCGAGCGGTGCAAAGGGCATGACCGTGGCCAGCACCACCAGGTAGTGCGCAGGCGTGGCGCCGGGGTTGTGGAACACGATGGGCTGGTTCAGCTGCATGGCCAGGCAGTCGCCTGCGGCCAGCGGCCAGAGGGTGTCGCCCACGGTCAGTTCCATGCGGCCTTCCAGCAGCCAGACCTGCTGGTGGATCTCGGCGCCGGGCACGGCCGAGTCCAGGGCCACGCGCTGGCCGGGGGGGAAGACGACTTCCACCAGCTGCAGCGGCGAGGGCGCAGGGGGCGAGAGGCGGCGGCGCACGTAGCCCGAGGCGGGGTCTTGCCACCGGGGCTGGTCGGCGGCGCGGATGTGGGGAGAGGGGGCTGCGGCACCTTCATGGGCTGCACCGCCATCGGCGCTCTCGTCAAAAAACGAGGCCAGCGCCACGCCCAGGCCGATGGCCAGTTTGTCGAGCACGGCCGCCGTGGGGCTGCTTTCGCCGCGCTCGATGAGCGAGATGTTGGAGCGGCTTACGCCGCTGCGTTCGGCCAGGGCGTCGAGCGAGTAGCCCCGGGCGCTGCGCAGTTCGCGCAGGCGCTGGGCGATGTGGTGGTGGATGTCCATGGCGGCAGTTTAATGGAAATGAAATCCATAAAACTGGAAATTTCTGAACTCCACCGGGGTGGCGTGGCGCGATACGGAATGCCGGTGTGCGCTGCGTTATCGGTGTTTACTATATTTTTGATAGCTTACTAGGCAATCCAGTCGGGCGGTAGAGTCCATTTCTCCTTGTAAAAATAGGGTGTGCCCGCTGGCGCGGGCCCGGGTCGATGCTGATACTGTGTGTACTTTGCATTTTTCCTCACCCACCCGCCGATCCATTCGGCCCACCCGATGGGCCTGATGGGTTTGATCGCACGAGAACATCGGAGACACCCCGCCATGACCCTGCCGCTTCACCCCCTGGATGCCGACCTGTTTGCCCGCGCTTTGCCGCTGCTGGACGACGAGTGGCTGACCCGCGACCCCGAGCTGGCCCCCGTGCTGCCTACCGTGCTGGCGCGCAATGTGGGGCAGGACTGGCACAAGGCGGGCACGTTTCGCCATCACCTGGTGGGCGTGACACGCACGCTGACCGTGTGGCAGCAGCCGCGCGATGTGCGCCTGCTGGGGCTGCTGCACAGCGTGTATGGCAACGCGTTTGTGGACCTGGTGAAGTTCGACCCCGCCAAGGAGCGCGCCCGGGTGCGCGAGATTGCGGGCGAGTCGGCCGAGCACCTGGTCTACCTGTTCTGCACCCAGTCGCGCACGCAGTTTGTGCAAAAGGTGCTGGCCCACGCGCTGGAGGCCGACGGCAGCCTGGTGCTGCAAAAAGACGGGCAGGACCATGTGCTCACGCCCTACGAGGTGGCGGCCTTCATCATCGTGAGCATGGCCGACACCATCGAGCAGTGGTTCAGCTGGCAGGACGATATCTTCTCGCGCTTCCCCGAGGTGCAGCACCGCAACCAGAAGGCGCACTGGGCCGCGTCGCTCTGGCCTGGGCCCATGCGGCCGTCGGGGCGCATGGTGCACCAGATCAACGGGCTGGCCAAGGCGCTGCAGCACCCGGGGCTGAAGGATGTGCTGCCCATGCCGCCCGTGTTTGCGCACTGCTCGCAGTACCTGTCTGCGGCCAACGAGGCGGCGGCCACGTCGCTGTACTGGTCGGTCATCCAGCAAGACCAGCCGCTGGTGGACCTGGATGTGGCCACCGGTGTGCTGGAAAGCGCCGTGCGCCACAACCCCTGGGTGGGCGAGCCGCAGATGGTGCTGGCCCAGCTGTATCTGTCGGCCGGCCGCAAGGACGACGCCAAGGCCGCCGCCGAGAGCGCGCTGCACCTGTTCAGCGCCTGGGGCAATGCGTGGGACAAGCGCGTGCAGTGGGACGCCTGGGTGGCCTGGACGCGCATCCTGCTGCAGGGCGCGACGGTGGAGGGCACCTGGCCCGAGCGGCTGGACAAGCTCAATAACGTAGCTTTACGGGGCTGACTTGGAACATCCCCCTGAGTGGCTGCGCCACTTCCCCCTTCTCTCGAATCGCTGCGCGATTCCGGAAGGGGACGCAGCCCTCGCAGCGGGGCGGCCCTTGCTCGGCTGCCCTCGCCGGGCGCGCGCCAGTTTCATGAGGTGGGGGCAGGGCACGGGTCTTATCTTCTTATTCGAATGAGTTGTAATGAAATGAAAACTTAGTTGTTCCGGTTTTAACGGGAAAACCCTAGGATGCGTTCCATCTCTTTACGAAAGGTTTTCCCTGTGAACAACAACAAGCGCCTCCTCCTGCAATCTGCCCTGGCTTTGGCTGCCGCCGCCGCTTTCTCCACCGGCGCGATCGCCCAGGACAAGCCCCTCAAGATCGGCGTGACGGGTGGCCCCCACGCGCAGATCTTCGAGCAGGTGAAGAAGGTCGCCGAGAAGGACGGCCTGAAGATCCAGATCATCGAGTTCAGCGACTACGTGCAGCCCAACGCCGCGCTGTCGGCGGGCGACCTGGACGCCAACAGCTACCAGCACAAGCCTTACCTGGACGCCCAGATTGCCGACCGGGGCTACAAGTTTGCGGCGGTGGGCTACACCGTCAACTTCCCCATCGGCCTGTATTCCAAGAAGGTCAAGAAGCTGGAAGACCTGAAGGAAGGCGCCAAGTTCGGCATCCCCAACGACCCCACCAACGGCGGCCGCGTGCTGCTGGTGCTGCAGGACAAGGGCCTGGTCAAGCTGCGTGACGGCGCAGGCCTGAAGGCCACGCCGCTGGACGTGGTGAGCAACCCCAAGAAGCTCAAGTTCGTGGAACTCGACGCCGCCCAGCTGCCCCGTTCGCTGGACGATCTGGATGCCTCGGCCATCAACACCAACTTTGCGCTGTCGGCCGGCCTGAACCCCGGCAAGGACGCGATTGCGCAGGAAAACGCCAAGAGCCCCTACGTCAACCTGATCGCCGTGCGCGAAGCCGACAAGGACAAGCCCTGGGTGGCCAAGCTGGTGAAGGCCTACCACTCGGAAGAAGTGAAGAAGTTCATCCAGGCCGAGTTCAAGGGCTCGGTGCTGCCAGGGTTCTGAGGCTGCACGCTCAGTACACCCTGTGATGGAACGGGGCTGTGCTTGCCTGGTGTGACTCGCTCTCTCCTTGTGGGAGAGAGCGGGCAGTGCTCAAAAATCTGAATGAAATCAGGCCCTGTCGCCTTTCCATCAAGCGTTTGTTGCTATCGTGTTTGTAGCAGCCGCATCTTCCCAGTATCCCAGCGCCCCGCTGGGGAAACGGCGCCCCAGCGGGTGCATCCACAATGGAAGGGTAACCTTCGGTAACACCCCGCCCATCCACCCCCATGCCCTTCGCCGAACGAGCCCTCACAGCGGTCTGGCTGGGCGCAGCCTTGCTGCTGTTTGTGGCGTCGCTCTGGGTGCAGGATGTGTCGCTCAGGCTGTTTTTTGACAACGCCTCCTGGACGCTGGCGTTTGGCCTGTCGGCCTTCTGGGCCTGGCGGGGGCGGGCGCAGGTGCCGCCTGCACACCGCTTGCTGCACACGGGGCTGTGGGTGGGCACGGTGCTGGTGCTGGCCGGGCAGCTGGTGTGGAACCTGCAGGTGGCGCTGGACTGGAACCCGTTCCCGGCGCCCGCCGACCTTTTCTTTCTGAGCGTGGGGCCGCTGTGGGCTGCCACGGTGATCCGCGCCACGTTTGCGCGGCTTTCCAAAGACCGCGCCTACCCCGCAGCGCTGGACTTTGGCGGCGCCGTGCTGGCGCTGCTGGCTTTTACCCTGGTGATCTACCTGCCCTCGGGCCAGGAGCAGCCCCTGGCCGTGGCCACGGTGCTGCTGCTGTACCCGGCCGTGTACCTGACGGCGGCGGGCGTGACGGCGCTGGCCATGCCCACGGTGGGTGTGCGCGTCACGCGGGCCCACCTGCTGGTGCTGGTGGGCATGCTGGGCTATGGCCTGAGCTGGATGCAGTGGAACCTGATGCTGCTGCGCGGCGAGGTGTTGCCGGGCATGGTGTTCAACGCCAGTTTCAGCCTGGCCGCGCTGGCCCTGGGCTGGGGCGCGCGCGGGCTGCGGTTTGAGGTGTCGGACGACCCGGACTACCGCCTGCGCTGCGACCAGGCCATGAACTACGTGCCCCTGGTGGCGATGGGGCTGGCGGGCGTCACCCTGGTGCGGCTTTTCATCATCACCCCCGACGGGCGGGAGGGCGTGCAGGCACTCATCCTGGTGTGCTGCCTGCTGGTGCTGCTGCTGGCGGCGCTGCGACAGGCGATTGTGGTGGGCCTGCTCAACCGCCTGCGCACGGCCGAGGCGGCGGTGCTGCGCAATGAAGAGCGGCTCTACCACGTGGCGCATTTCGACGCCCTTACGGGTCTGCCGAACCGCCGCTACTTTGAAGACGCGCTGGAGCGCGCCGTGGCCGAGGCCGGGCGGTACGCGCAGACGCCCGACCGCTGCGTGGCGCTGCTGCTGATCGACCTGGACCACTTCAAGAGCGTGAATGAAACCTACGGCCACCGCGTGGGCGATGCGCTGCTGAGCGAGGTGGCGCAGCGCATTCACCTGCTGCTCGAAGGGCAGGGGCTGGTGTCGCGGCTGGCCAATGACCAGTTCACGGTGATGCTGCAGCGCCCCGCATCGCGCACCGTGCTGGCGCAGCTGGCCACCACGCTGCTGGAGGGGCTGGCGCGGCCCTGGGAGCTGTCGGAGGTGGGTGCGCAGTACATGGGTGCCAGCATCGGCATCAGCCTGTTCCCCGACGATGCGGCCGACAGCGTGGAACTGGTGCGGCACGCGCATTCGGCCCTGCATGCCACCAAGAGTGCGGGGCGGGGCTCGTACCGCTTCTACATCGAGGAATTCACCCAGGCCACGCGCACCCGGCTGGAGCTGCGCCGCCGCCTGCATGGCGCGCTGCAAGGCGGCGAGTTCACGCTGGTGTACCAGCCGCAGCTCAACCACCTGCGCCAGACGGTGGGGGCCGAGGCGCTGCTGCGCTGGTCGGTAGACGGCAAGCCGGTGCCGCCCGACGAGTTCATCCCCCTGGCCGAGGAAAGTGGACTCATCGTGCCCATGGGGCTGTGGGTGTTCGAATCCGCCTGCCGCCAGGTGGCGCAGTGGCGCGCCGAGGGCTGGCAGGTGCCGGTGGTGTCGGTCAATGTGTCCACCATCCAGCTGCGCGAGCCGGGGTTTGCGCAGGCCCTGCTGGGCATTGCGCAGCGCGCCGGGGTGGCGCCCGCCAGCCTGGTGCTGGAGATCACCGAATCACAGCTGCTGGACGAATCGCTCTATGCCATCGCGCTGGACCTGAAAAACGCCGGGTTTGCGCTCTCTATCGACGACTTTGGCACCGGGCACTCGTCGCTCGTCAAGCTCAAGCGCCTGCCGGTGAGCGAGCTGAAGATCGACAAGGAGTTTGTGCGCGACATCGTGGTGGACCCGAACGACCGCGAGATCTGCGCCACCGTGAACGCCCTGGCCCGCGCGCTGGGCCTGGAGGTGGTGGCCGAAGGGGTGGAGACCGAAGCGCAGTGGCAGCTTTTGGTCAAGATGGGTTGCCAGCGGTTTCAGGGCTGGCTGTTTGCGCCTGCCTTGGCGCCAGAGGATCTTGCGCGGCACTGGCTGCGGCCCGCAGTAGATGGCTTGTTGGCGCAGGCTGTCAAAAATGATAGCTAGCAAGGCATGATGGACGGGCGGTAGGGCCGATTTTTCTTTGAATCGTGATCCCCAAAGCGCAACACCCGGCAAGTGGCCGGGTGTTGGATGGGCGGCCGCTGCTGAAGCCACCTGCGGTTTATGCCACCTGCGACACGCGCGCCTGGTTGGCGGCCACGCTGGTGTGGCTGCTGATCTCCACATCGGCCGATGCCAGGGCGGCGGCCTTGGCGTCGGGGCCCATGGCCACGCCTTCGGCGCGCACAAAACGCACGTCGGTGATGCCGAAGAAGCCGAACACCACCTTCAGGTAGCTCTCCTGGTGCTCCATGGCCTGGCCGCCTTCGCTGGTCGAATACACGCCGCCACGGGTCGAAGCCACGATCACCGTCTTGCCACCGGCCAGGCCCACGGGGCCCTTGTCGGTGTACTTGAAGGTGCGGCCAGCCTGGGCCAGGCGGTCAATCCAGGCCTTGAGCTGGCTGGGGATGGAGAAGTTGTACAGCGGCGCGCCAATCACGATCACGTCGGAGGCCAGGAACTGGCTCACCAGGGCTTCGGACAGTGCGTTTTCAGCGCGCTCTGCCTCGGTGGCGGCAGCCTGGCCGGTGCGGAAACCGAGCGACTGGGCCGACAGGTGCGAGGGCGCCTGCTGGGCCAGGTCCAGGTATTGCACGGTGGTGCCGGGGTGGGCGGCTTGCCAGGCGGCCACGGTGCGGGCCGTCAGTTGGCGGGACACGGATTGTTCGCCGGTGATGGCGGAGTCGATGTGAAGCAGTTGCATGAGGAACTCCTGGGGTTCTGTGGATCGGAGCCACAGCGTGTGGCCATGGGATGAATTGTGAAGATTCATCAAAATGTTGATAAGGTGGTGAACTTGCGATAGATTGTTCTATCAGTAGGACGATGTACTTTATGCAAGACCTCAACGACATGCTCTATTTCGCCGAAGTGGTGGAGCGCGGCGGCTTTGCCGCAGCGGGCCGTGCGCTGGGCATCCCCAAGTCGCGCCTGTCGCGGCGCGTGTCCGACCTGGAGACCCACCTGGGCGTGCGCCTGTTGCAGCGCACCACCCGCAAGCTTTCGCTGACCGAGGTGGGCGAGGCCTACCTGCGCCACTGCCAGGCCATGCGCGAATCGGCCCAGGCGGCGGCCGACACGGTGGCCCAGGTGCAGACCGTGCCGCGCGGCACCATCCGCGTGAGCTGCCCCGTCACGCTGGCGCAGACCGTGGTGGCCGAGCTGATCCCGCGGTTTCTGGCGAGTTGCCCCGAGGTGCGCATCGACATGCTGGTGAGCAACCGCGCCGTAAACCTGGTGGAAGAGGGCATCGACGTGGCGTTGCGCGTGCGCCCCTCGGTGGACGACAGCGGCAGCATGGTCGTCAAGAGGCTCGACCACACCACCCAGATCCTGGTGGCCAGCCCCGAGCTGCTGATCCGCCAGGGCACGCCCAAGACGCTGGAAGACCTGGCCCAACTCGACAGCATTGCCATGTCGGCGCCCGACGGTCGATCAACCTGGAACCTGATTGGCCCGGGCGGTGTGCACCAGGTGGTGCAGCACACGCCGCGCTACGTGGCCGACGACCTGCTCACGCTCAAGTTCGCCGCCGTGGCGGGCACGGGCGTGTGCTGGATGCCCGACTACATGTGCCAAGACGAAATGCGCGAGCGCAAGCTGGTGCGCGTGTTGCCCGACTGGGCACCTGCGCCCGCCATCGTGCATGCGGTGTTCCCGTCGCGCCGGGGGCTGTCGCCTGCGGTGCGGCGGTTTCTGGATTTTCTGGGTGAGGCCATGCCGGGGCGCAGCAGCCTGAGCACGCGCCAGGCACTGCAAGGGATGGACGGCGCCGATATCTGACGGGGCAATTCGGTGCACCCGGGGGCACCTTGTGAGGTGCTTGGCAAGCGGTCGCCACAAAGACCGTGCGCCCCCGTGGGACGGCGCCCGCCGCGCGCTTTTTTGGCCCCACAATGCAACGAATTGCAACTGTTTGGGCTGCCTTCCTTCCTGCACCACAGCGCACCTGGGCGTCACTGGGTGTGGCGCTGCGCGGAACGGCCCGGAACTGGGCCTTTGTGACCGCTTCTCACTCCATCGACCAAGACATCCGGCAAGCCCGCGCGCATCCCGCCGTGCGCGCCATCGTGATCCCGCCATGCCCCGAGTCGCTGCTGCGCCTGCAGCAGATCATGGCCGAGCCCGAGCTGGACGCTGCAGCACTGGAGCAGCTGGCCGCCTCGGACGTAGCCCTGGCCGCCGCCGTGATGCGGCTGGCCAACAGCCCGCTCTATGGCCTGGCCCAGCCGGTACAGACGGTGGGCATGGCGCTCACCGTGCTGGGGCTGCGCCCTGCGGTGGAGCTGATGTCCGCCTTCATCACGCGCAACGCGCTGCAGGTGCGCTCGCCCCTGCTCGACCACTTCTGGGAAAGCTCTCAGCGCCGCGCCATTGCCTGCGAGCACATCGGCCACCAGCTCTACAGCTTTGACCCCGGCCTGGGCTACAGCTTTGGCCTGTTCTGCCACGTGGGCATGCCCGTTTTGGTGAAGGCTGTGCGCGGCTACGCAGGCACCGTGACCGAGGCGCTGGCCCGCAAGGACCGCACCTTCACCCAGACCGAAAACGCCAGCCACCGCACCGACCATGCCGTGATGGGCGCCATCGTGGCGCGCACCTGGCACCTGCCAGGCGACGTGGCCCAGGCCATCTGGCTGCACCACGACTTCGCCTGCCTGAATGACGAACGCTTCGACCCCACCGTGCGCCACCTGGTGGCCTTGGGCCTGCTGGCCGAGTTTCTGGTCAACCAGCACGACGGCCTGGCGCCCACGCGCGAGTGGAACCAGCACGGCCAGGCCTGCATGGACCACCTGCATGTGACGCAGGATGAGCTGGACCACTGGATCGATGCGCTGCACCCGGCGTTTGAGGCGGTGCGGTTCTGATCCCGGTGCGCGGCTGATACATCGGAAGACCCCTTCGGGCTGAGCCCGTTTACGCCGCTCTCAGCGCGCTGCTTCCAGCAGCTCTGCGAGGCGCGTGTGTCCTTGCTGGGCCGCAAGCTGCACCGCATTCAGACCTTCGCGGTCCACCAGCGTGGGGTTGGCGCGCAGCGCCAGCAGCCTCTGCACGGTGGCGGTGTGGCCGTTCATGGCGGCCAGCATCAGGGCGGTTTTCCCTGCGGGGTCGCGGGTATCCACCGGTGTGCCCTGTTGCACGAGTGCTTCGACCTGCTGGGCATGGCCCCTGCGGGCGGCTTCCCAGATGGTGCTGGACACAGCCGCGCCCAGATTTTTTTGCATGGCAGGGGCTGCATCAGCCGTGCTGTGGTCGCGCGCTGCAGAGTCAGCCAGCGGGCTGCGGGCGGCGGGTGCTGCGGCGGGAGCGGCTGCGGCTGTCGGGGCTGATTCCTGAACGGCTGGTGCAGCGGAGGCGGGTGCGCGCTCGCGCCTTTCGGCACCGGATTCGGCGCGGGGGGCTGCAGCCGTCGAGGGCAGGGGGGGGGAGGCGGGGAAGCCGGAGGGGGCCCCGGCTGCACGGGGCGCTGTCAGGGCTTCCGCTTCCGTGGCCGAAGGCGATGCGGGTGCCGCCTTGGCCACGGGCTGCGCGGGTGCCGGTGTCTGTGCAGGTGTGGGGGGGACTTTCGTGGCGGGCCTGGAGTGCAAGGCGTCAGCCGATGGGCCGGTGCTGTTCCGCGCACTTTTCTGCGCGCTTTCGGGCGAAGGCGGGGTGGCCGATGGGGGCTCTGCCAGTGGCTGGGGCACGGGTGGGGCCACTGGCGCAGGGGCGGCAGGTGCTGGCATCTCGGTCCGGCGGTGGCTGAAAGCGGTGTCTCGCTCTTCGGGCGTGCCGCGCTCGAACTGCAGCATCAGCAAGCCAGTCAGCCCCACCACGGCCAAGGTGGCCAAGGCTGAAACTTTCCAGCGGGCCTGGTTGGCGGCAGGGGTTGCCACTGGGGCGGCTGATGCCGGTGCCGCAGCCGTGGCCACCATCTGCGCATGCGCGCGCACGGCCTCGCGCACATGCGCGCCGGGGCGGGCGCCTTCCTGCTTGCTGGCTTCGTGGTAGCGCCGGACCAGTTCGTCGTCCTGCCGGGTCATACAAACTCCTTGAGGTGCTGGCGCAGGCTGGCCCGCGCGTAGCGCAGGCGGCTCTTGGCGGTTTCAAAGTTCACGCCGGTGGCCTCGGCGATCTCCTGCACGCTCAGGTCGCCTTCGGCCTGCAGCAGGAAGGCTTCGCGCTGCTCCAGCGGCAGCTGCTCCACCGCCGCAATCAGTGCGGCCGCCTGCTCGCGCGACTGCAGCTGCCGCACAGGCCCGAAGCCCGAGTCGGCCACCAGCGTGTCGGCCAGTGTGCGCGCATCGTCGTCGCTGGCGTCCAGGCTGGTGTGGTGCTTGGTGGTGCGCAAGTGGTCCACCAGCCGGTGGTGCGCCAGGGTGAACAGCCAGGTGCGGAACTTGGCCTTCACCTCGTAACGGGCGGCATTGCGCGCCACCGCAAACCACACGTCCTGCAGCAGGTCGTCGGCCACCGCCTGCACCTTCACGCTGCGAAACACAAACCGCCACACAGCCAGTTCGTGCCTTGCGTAGAGCCGTTCGAACGCGGCCATGTCGCCCCCGGCGTAGCGCAGCATCAGCGCTTCGTCGGCGTCGTGGGCATCGTCAGAGGGTGGGGCGGCAGGCACCCGGGCATTATGCGAAACCCCCATGCGCTCACGAGCCGGGCCAGGCCTACCGTGGGTCGGGTACGTACGACAGGTTGTCCGACTGCGGAAACGCGCGGGGCACCGGGGGCATGTAGGGCCGGGCGATGGGCTCGCGGATCACGCCGCTGGCGATCAGGTTCTCGCGGCTGTCGTAGCGGATGCTGATGATTTCATTGGGCTGCTCCTGCAGGCGCGTGAAGGTGGTGTGGGTGACGACCGAGGTCTCGCGCTGGCCGTGTGCCGTGCCCAGCTTGGCCGATGGCATGGGGGCGGCCTTGGCCACACTGTCGGCAGATTGCGAGCGGGCAGAAGACTCTGCCTCGGCCGAGGGGGCCGGGGCAGCAGGCTCACCGGCAGCCCCAGCGGCTGCGGGCGATGCCGGTTCCTCGCGCAAGCGCCCCAGGCCCAGGCCGTTGTCGCGGCGCTGGCCGTAGGGCTCGGGGGTGATGGCAGGCGCGGGCAGAGGCACCGGCGGCTGTTCGCGGAACAGCGCCACGCCAATCACGCCGACATGGGCAGGGCGGCCCGTGCGTGCGGCATACGAGTTGGCGATGTGAGAGAACTCGAACGCCGCCACCTGGCTGTCGCTCTTGCGCCAGCCGGTGATCTGGTAGCGCTCGTGCGGCGAGAACACATAACCGCGCTGGTCCCAGGCAGCCGTTTCGCCGCTGAGCACATTCACGCCGTCCACCGAGGGCACGGCCAACACCCTCTCGCCCAGCCGGTTGCGCACGCTGATGGCGTAACGCGCCCCGGGCCGCCCGGCCACCCAGTACTCGCCTCGGGCGTAGTGCACGGGCAGTGTGGCGCCGGTGTCGCGGTCCACGATGGTCACGTCGGCCAGGCGGCCAATCGCCTGGGCGGGCAGGTGGGCCAGGCCCAGCAGTGTGGCCAGGGCGGTGATGGCGGGGAGGGTGGACAGGGTGAAGGCACGGGGTTTCATGGCAGCTCCATCAAAAAAGTGGTGGTGCTGGGTGAAACGAACGGGGCGGGCGGATGGGGTTGAAGCGGGCGAAAAAATCCCAAAGACCCGGCTGCGGAGGGAAATGGGTGGTTTTTAGATGATTTGGCGATTAAATAACAAGAATTAAGTCGTTTGGGTTTTAAAGGGCGGCTCGCAGAATGCCAGCCCTGTGACCCCTAACACCTCCATCATCATCGTCCCCGGCTGGCGCGACTCGGGCCCCGGCCACTGGCAGAGCCTGTGGGCCGAGCGCCTGCCCAACGCCCGCCGCGTGGTGCAGGACGACTGGATCACGCCCACGCGCTCGGCTTGGGTGAGCCAGCTCGAAAAGACTGTGCTGGCCGCGCCGCACCCCGTGGTGATCGTGGCCCACAGCCTGGGTTGCATTGCCACCAACCACATGGGGCCCGAGGCCGCCGCCAAGGTATGTGGTGCGCTGCTGGTGGCCCCCGCCGACCCGGAGCGCCGCGCCATCCTGAGCGACTTTGCACCCGTGCCCTATGCTGCGCTGCCTTACCGCAGCATCGTGGTGGCCAGCAGCAACGACCCGTTTTGCCCCATCCGCTTGGCAGGCGCCTATGCGCGGGCCTGGGGCAGCGAGTTTGTGCGCATGCAGAACGCGGGGCACATCAACATCGATTCAGGCCATGGCGAATGGCCCCTGGGCTGGGCACTGCTGCAGTCGCTGGCAGATGGGCCCACCGCCCAGCCGCCTGCTGTCACCCACGCGCACCCCCAGCCTTCCGCGTTTTGATTGCTATATTTTATATAGCTAAAAAGCCTTGCTGGTCAGGCGGAAGAGGCTCTTTTTGATGTGAACAATGCGGCAGCTATCTGCCGTGCGCAGGCCATCAACAATCTATATGCCAATAGTTGATTATTTAACAAGAATATATTCTTTTGAGTTTTAAGAGCGTCTCCGCACAATCCGGCATCTCCAGCAATTTTTTGGGCGACACCACCATGACTTCTTTGAAACTCAAGACCCTCCTGGCCTCGCTGGCCCTGGCCGCCAGTGGCATGGCTGCCGCACAAAATTCGCTGCTCAACGTGTCGTACGACGTGGCCCGCGAGTTCTACAAGGACTACAACGCCGCCTTTGCCGCGCACTACAAGAAGACCACCGGCCAGGACGTGAAGATCGACCAGTCGCACGCTGGATCGAGCGCCCAGGCCCGCGCCGTGAACGATGGCCTGGCCGCCGACGTGGTGACCATGAACACCACCACCGACGTGCAGTTCCTGGCCGACAACGGCGTGGTCGCCAAGGACTGGACCAAGAAGTTCCCGCACGACGCATCGCCCACCACCTCGACCATGCTGTTCCTGGTGCGCAACGGCAACCCCAAGAACATCAAGGACTGGGACGACCTGATCAAGCCCGGCGTGCAGGTGATCGTGGTCAACCCCAAGACCGGCGGCAACGGCCGCTATGCGTATCTGGCCGCCTGGGGCGCCGTGCGCGAAAAGGGCGGCACGGAGGCGCAGGCCGCCGAGTTTGTCGGCAAGCTGTACAAGAACGTGCCCATCCTGGCCAAGGGCGGCCGCGATGCCACGGCGACCTTCCTGCAGCGCAACCAGGGCGATGTGCTGATCACCTTTGAATCCGAAGTGGTCTCCATCGACCGCGAATTCGGCGCCGGCAAGGTCGATGCGATCTACCCCTCGGTGAGCGTGGTGGCCGAGAACCCCGTGGCCGTCGTGGAGCGCACCGTGGCCAAGAAGGGCACGGCCCAGCTGGCCAAGGCCTACCTGGACTACCTGTACTCTGAAGAAGCGCAGGAGATCGCGGCCAAGCACGCCATCCGCCCCCGGTCGGAGGCCGTGCTCAAGAAGTACGCCGACACCTTCAAGCCGCTCAAGCAGTTCACGGTGGCCAAGTACTTCGGCTCGCTGACCGAAGCGCAGAAGGTGCACTTCAATGACGGCGGCCAGTTCGACAAGCTGTACACGCCCGGCGCCAAGTAAGCAGGCGCAGCGCTTCTCCCGACTCACCACTGCATCTATGACCACTGCGACCGCTGTGGCCGCAGCCCCGGCCGGACGGCGCGCGCCCAAGCGCGTGCTGCCCGGTTTCGGGCTGTCACTGGGCTACACCCTTTTCTACTTGAGCATCATCGTGCTGATCCCGTTGTCGGCACTGATCTTCAAGACCTTCACCCTCACCTGGGAGCAGTTCTGGGCAGCCATCAGCGCACCGCGCGTGATGGCGTCGTACCGGCTCACTTTTGGGGCCTCATTCCTTGCGGCGCTGGTCAATCTGGTGTTTGGCCTGCTGATCGCCTGGGTGCTGGTGCGCTACAAGTTCCCGGGCAAGAAGATCGTGGATGCGCTGGTGGACTTGCCCTTTGCGCTGCCTACTGCCGTGGCCGGCATCTCGCTCACGGCCTTGCTGGCCGGCAACGGCTGGGTGGGCAGCATCCTGGAGCCCATGGGCATCCAGCTCGCGTTCAAGCCAGCAGGCATCGTGATTGCGCTGATCTTCATCGGCCTGCCATTTGTGGTGCGCACCGTGCAGCCCGTGCTGGAAGACGCCGAGAAGGAGCTGGAAGAAGCCGCCACCTGCCTGGGCGCGACGCGCCTGCAGACCTTCACCAAGGTCATCCTGCCCTCCATCACGCCCGCACTGCTCACCGGCTTTGCCATGGCGTTTGCGCGGGCGGTGGGTGAATACGGTTCGGTGATCTTCATCGCGGGCAACATGCCCATGGTGTCCGAGATCACGCCCCTCATCATCATTGGCAAGCTGGAGCAGTACGACTACGCAGGTGCTACGGCCGTGGCCGTGGTGATGCTGGTCATCTCCTTCATCCTGCTGCTCATCATCAACGCGCTGCAAGCCTGGCAGCGCCGCCACGCGGGGGCTCCGGCATGAGCGGCAACAATTCCCGAACCACTCGCCGCGCACAGGCGGGCACGACCGAAGCGCCATGGGTGCGCTACACACTGATCACGCTGGCACTCGGCTTCATGCTGCTGTTCCTGGTGCTGCCGCTGGCCGCCGTGTTTGCCGAGGCGCTGCGCAAGGGCTTTGGCGCGTATCTGGAAGGCCTGCGCGAACCCGACGCCTGGTCGGCCATCAAGCTCACGCTGATCACCGCGCTGATCGCGGTGCCGCTGAACCTGGTGTTCGGCGTGGCGGCGGCCTGGTGCATCGCCAAGTACGAGTTCAAGGGGAAGGCGTTCCTGACCACGCTGGTGGACCTGCCGTTTTCGGTGTCGCCCGTGGTGGCTGGTTTGATCTATGTGCTGATGTTTGGCGCGCAGGGCTGGTTTGGCCCGTGGCTGGCGGCGCATGACATCAAGATCATCTTTGCCGTGCCGGGCATCGTGCTGGCCACTGTGTTCGTTACGTTCCCGTTCATCGCCCGCGAGCTGATCCCGCTGATGCAGGCCCAGGGCAACGACGAGGAGCAGGCCGCCATCGTGCTGGGTGCGAGCGGCTGGCAGACCTTCTGGTACGTGACTTTGCCCAACATCAAGTGGGGCTTGCTGTATGGCGTGATCCTGTGCAATGCGCGCGCCATGGGCGAGTTTGGTGCGGTGTCGGTGGTGTCGGGCCACATCCGGGGCCAGACCAACACCATCCCGCTGCACGTGGAGATTCTCTACAACGAGTACCAGTCGGTGGCCGCGTTTGCCGCAGCCTCGCTGCTGGCCTTGCTCGCCTTGGTCACGCTGGTCATCAAGACCATCGCCGAACACCGCAATGAACAGGCCCTGAAGGCCGCCGCCGAATTGCCGCCCGAGCGCCCCGCGCCCGCTGGTGTGTGAAGGAAAACAGAACATGAGCATTGAAATCCGTAACGTCAGCAAGCAGTTCGGCGACTTCCAGGCGCTGCGCGATGTGAGCCTGGACATCCAGTCTGGCGAACTCATTGCGCTGCTCGGCCCCTCGGGCTGCGGCAAGACCACGCTCTTGCGCATCATCGCGGGCCTGGAGACAGCCGACGTGGGCACCATCCACTTCAGCGGCGAAGACACGACCGACGTGCATGTGCGCGAGCGCAACGTGGGCTTTGTGTTCCAGCACTACGCGTTGTTCCGCCACATGACCGTGTTCGAGAACGTGGCCTTTGGCCTGCGTGTCAAGCCGCGCAGCGAGCGCCCGAGCGAGGCGCAGATCAAGAAAAAGGTCATGGATCTGCTCAAGCTGGTGCAGCTGGACTGGCTGGCCGAGCGCTACCCCTCGCAGCTGTCCGGCGGCCAGCGCCAGCGCATTGCCCTGGCCCGCGCCCTGGCGGTGGAGCCCAAGGTGCTGCTGCTCGACGAGCCCTTCGGTGCCCTGGACGCCAAAGTGCGCAAGGAACTGCGCCGCTGGCTGCGCCGCCTGCACGACGAGTTGCACGTCACCAGCATCTTCGTGACCCACGACCAGGAAGAAGCCCTGGAAGTGGCCGACCGCGTGGTGGTGATCAACCAGGGCAAGATCGAGCAAAGCGGCTCGCCCCAGCAGGTGTGGGACCAGCCCGCCAGCCCCTTCGTGTACGGCTTTTTGGGCGATGTGAACCTGTTCCATGGCCGCGCCCACGAGGGCTTGGTGCACCTGGAAGGCATGCAGCTCGATTCGCCCGAACACCAGGCGGCGCAGAACGCCAAGGCCTTTGCCTATGTGCGCCCGCACGACCTGGACGTGGAGCGCTACTCCCCCGGCGCGGGACTGGACGCCGAAGGCCGCCCACGTGGCATCGTGGCCCAGCTGAGTCGCGCCATTGTGGTGGGGCCGATTGCGCGGCTGGAACTTATTCCGACCGACGACCACAAACCAGCGGACAATGCGTCCCCAGAATCCCTGATCGAAGCGCAGATCCCTGCGCAGCAGTTCAAGGAAATGGGTTTCAAAGAGGGCGAAACGCTGGTGGTCACACCACGCCGCGCCCGAGTGTTCTTGGATCACGCCGCTGGTATCTGAGCTGTTTCCCCTGGGACGCCGCGCCAGTTGCCGCGCGGCCTTGAGGGATAACAAAGATGTTGTTGAACTGGATGGATCAGGCCCCGCGCCGCGTGCTGGCGCTGATCAGTGCGGCCTGCGTGGCCATGCTGGCTTTTGGCATGTACCTGCAGCATGTGGTGGGCCTGGAGCCATGCCCCATGTGCATCGTGCAGCGGTATGCTCTCATAGGTGTAGCAATCTTTACAGGCCTGGCAAGCGCAAGGGCCTCAAAAGGCTGGTGGATGGGCTGGGGCGTGCTGGCCCTGATCGCCTCCGGCTTCGGCGCCTTTGTGGCGGCCCGCCAAAGCTGGCTGCAGTGGTACCCACCCGAAGTCGCCACCTGCGGCCGCGACTTCTACGGCATGATCGAAAACTACCCCATCAGCCGCGCCATCCCCATGATCTTCCGGGGCTCGGGCGACTGTGCTGCGATTGATTGGACCTTCCTGGGTGGTTCGATTGCCAACTGGTCGTTCGTTTGTTTTGTGGGGTTTGCGGTGGTGCTGCTGGCGCTGCTGGTGCGTGGGCTGACGGGCGGCAACAAGAGCAGCTCGGGCTACTCAATGGCTTGATCCTCTCGGTCTGGCTCAGAAAAAAAGCGCTCTTCGGAGCGCTTTTTGTTTGAGGGCAGGTGATGGGCCTTGGTCAGCCCGCCAAAGAGACACCAGCCGCTCCAGGTGTCTGAGCGGGTGCAATGGGGGCGGTCAGACAAAAACAGCGCCACCAGCGTCCAGGGAGGGGGGACGCAGAAGGTCCTCGTCGATGCCCATGGCCTGGCTGGCACGCTCCACGGCCTGCCACAGCGGCGCAGGCATTTGCAGTATTTCCTCAGGAGTCGAGGAGCGGGCGATCCATGCGCTGATTTGCAGGTGCTGCTCGTGGGTGAGCAGGTCCAGGTTCAGCATCTCGTCGATGATCTTCATCTTTGGCAAATCCAGGGTTGTTTGGTGTGGCTGTGCAGTCGCAAAGCCCGGCAGGGTGTTGGATGGCGCAAAGCTGAGGCAGGGCGCGTTCCAGCCACTGTAGCCGGTGTGGTGTGAGGCTTGGGTTGTCTGAAGCACATGGTGCCCCGAGCCCTGATCTCAAGCAGAACCTTGGCCAGTGATTCAGTCGGTGCTCTCGACCAAGTGCGGGAACCGCACACCCTCCGTCCCATCCACCCACGCTGGCAGCTTGTGCATCACGCTGGCCAAAAGATCGCTGGCCTGCCACTGAGCCAGCCAGGCTTGCAGGCGGTGCCAGGGCTGCGCCGCCCACCAGTCCGCATCAATGCCCGCAAACTGCCGCACAAAAGGCGCAATCGCCATATCGGCCAGGGCTGCGCGGGTGCCGAACAGGAAGGGCTGATCCGGCGAGAGACGCGCCTCCAGCGCGCTGAGCCAGGTCACGGCACGGGCGCGTTCTGCGCTGATGTTGGCATCGGGGTAGCGGCTGGGGTATTTGCACCGGTCCAGCGCTTGTTTGAACGGGCCATCGCATTCGGCAATCAGCGCCAGCATGTCCTGCGGGCTGCCGTGGCTGGGGGTGAGCCAGCCCTCGGGGTCGTGCTGCGCCAGCGCCCACAGCATGATGTCCAGGCTCTGCTCCAGCACCTGGCCGCTGGGCAGCACCAGCACGGGTACCGTGCCTTTGGGCGAGGCCAGCAGCAGGCCCTGGGGCTTGTTCTTGAGCACCACTTCGCGCAGCTCGCAGGTGTGGCCACCCACGGCCAGGGCCAGGCGGGCGCGCATGGCGTAAGGGCAGCGGCGGAAGGAGTAGAGGACGGGCAGGGCGGTCACGTTGCGTCATCCCTGCCGTCGTCACCCGCGTCCTTGGTTGCAGTGCGCGCGGGGCGGCCGGGCTGCTGTGCGCCGATGTGCTCATGCCCGCGCTGCCGGGCCAGCTGCATCTGCCGCTCGCGCTCGGCCAGCGCGCGCTCCTGCTCGGGTGTGCGGGTGCCGTGGCAGTAAGGGCAGCTCACGCCGGGCACGTAGTGGGGCGACTGCAGTTCCGCCTCGCCCAGCGGCATGCGGCAGGATCGGCACAGCTGGTGGTGGCCGGGCACCAGGCCATGGCCGACAGAAACGCGTTCGTCGAACACAAAACAGTCGCCATGCCAGCGGCTTGCGTCTTCGGGCACGGTTTCGAGGTATTTGAGGATGCCGCCTTCGAGGTGGTACACCTCATCGAAGCCCTGTGACTTGAGGAAGGCGGTGGATTTTTCGCAGCGGATGCCGCCCGTGCAGAACATGGCCACGCGCGGTTTGCCTGCCAGCACGCCGCCCGGCTGCGACTGCTGTGCCACCCAGGCCGGGAATTCCGCAAAGGTCTGCGTGTGCGGGTTGATGGCGCGCTCAAACGTGCCAATGCCTACCTCGTAGTTGTTGCGCGTGTCCACCACCACCACGCTGGGGTCGTCGATGAGGGCGTTCCAGTCTTCGGGCTTCACATAGGTGCCTGCATTGCGCGCGGGGTTCAGGCCCGGCACGCCCAGGGTGACGATCTCGCGCTTGAGCCGCACGCGCATGCGGTAGAAGGGCATGCGTTCTGCCAGTGCCTCCTTGTGCTGCAGGGCGGCAAAGCGTGCATCGCTGCGCAGCCAGGCCAGCACGGCGTGCACGCCCTGTGGTTCGCCCGCAATGGTGCCGTTGATGCCCTCGGGCGCGAGCAGCAGCATGCCGCGCACGCCGTGGGTGTCGCACAGGGACTGCAGGGGCTCACGCAGGGTGGCAAAGTCCGGCAGGTCCACAAACTGGTAGAGCGCGGCGGTGAGAAAGCGGGGTGTGACCGAGTCCACGAAAAGGGCGTTTTTGAAAGAAGGGGGTGATGATAGCTGTCACCTTTCGTTACGATGCAGGGTCGCCAACGCTGTTTCCAAGGTGGTTGTATGAGCAAGGAATCCACGATCCATCTGTTCCGCCGGCTGGAGCAGCTCAACGGCATCGGTGCGGCGCTCTCGCGCGAGCGGGACATCGACCGGCTGCTGGAGAACATCCTGGAGGCGGCCAAGACCATCACCGGCGCTGACGGGGGCACACTTTACAGCGTGACGGAGGACCAGTCCGCGCTCAAGTTCGAGATCCTGCGCACCGACTCGCTGGGCATCCGCCTGGGAGGCACCACGGGCAAGCCCATCGACCTGCCGCTGTTGCCGTTGCGCACGGCCGATGGTGCACCCAACGATTCGCTGGTGGCGGCGCATTCGGCCATCCACGACCGCACGGTGAACATTGCCGACGCCTACAGCGCGGCGGGGTTTGATTTTTCTGGCACGCGGGCGTTCGACCAGCGCACGGGCTACCGGTCGCAGTCGTTCCTCACGGTGCCCATGAAGAACCACGACCGCGAACTCATCGGCGTACTGCAGCTCATCAATGCGCGCGACCCGGACACGGGCGAGGTCATCACCTTCTCGCAGGCCGACCAGAGCCTGGCCGAGTCGCTGGCCTCGCAGGCAGCGATTGCGCTCACCAACCGGCTGCTCATCACACAGCTCGAACGCCTGTTTGAATCGTTCGTGAACCTCATCAACCTGGCCATTGACGAAAAGTCGCCCTACACCGGCGGCCACTGCCAGCGTGTGCCCGCCCTCACCATGATGCTGGCCGAGGCCGTGGATGCCACGCGCGAGGGGCCGCTGGCGGGTTTCAGCATGACGGACCGCGACCGCTACGAGCTGAAGATGGCGGGCCTGCTGCACGACTGCGGCAAGATCACCACGCCCGTGCATGTGGTGGACAAGGCCACCAAGCTGCAGACCATCTATGACCGCATTGGCCTGGTGGACACGCGGTTTGAAGTGCTCAAGCGCGATGCCGAACTGGCCGCACTGCGCCGCCAGCTGGCGCTGCGCCCCGTGGTGGATGCGCGTGCCGAGGGGCAGGAGCTGCAGGCCCTGCAGCACGAGATCCACGCGCTGGAGGAAGACCGCGAGTTTCTGCGCCGCAGCAACACCGGCACCGAGGCCATGCGCCCCGAGGACCAGCAGCGTGTGCGCGACATCGCCGCCATGCGCCACTGGCGCAACCCGCAGGGCGTGCAGACCAGCTTTCTGAGCGCCGAAGAGGTGGAGAACCTCACCATCCGCGCAGGCACGCTGAACCAGTCCGAGCGCGACACCATCAACTATCACATCGTCGCCACCATCAAGATGCTGGAGACGCTGCCCTGGCCGCGCCACCTCAAGAACGTGCCCGAATACGCAGGGGGCCACCATGAACGCATGGACGGCAAGGGCTACCCGCGCGGCCTCACGCGCGACCAGATGTCGCTGCAGGCCCGCATGATGGGCATTGCCGACATCTTCGAAGCACTCACGGCCGCCGACCGGCCCTACAAGAGCGGCATGACCCTGTCGCAGGCGCTGGCCATCATGTGCAGGATGCGCGACAACGGGCACATCGACCCCGACCTGTTCGAGGTGTTCGTGCGCGAGGGGGTGTACCTGCGCTACGGCCAGGCATTTCTGGATGCGGGGCAGGTGGATGGGGTGGACATTGAGGCGCTGGGGTTCCAGGGTGCGAGCAGGCCGTGAAGGAGGCGCGCATGGGGCTGCCACACTGGGCGTGCACCTCTGTTGGATTCCATTAACATATTGAAACGATTGGGCCGTCGCCCCATCCGTGTCCTGACCTTTTCGAGGGGCCTAGCTTGCTGACCTCCAGGCTTCGTACTTCCGTGATCCACAGGCTGTCCCTGTCGATATGGGGCCTGTTTCTGGGCTTGGTGGTCCTGCTTTCGGTGCTGGGGTATGTGGCGCTGAGTGCCGTTGCCGATCGCGTGGTGCCACTGGTGATGCGCCAGGCGGTGGAATTGCGCGCGCAGGCGGTCGAGGGGCTTTTTATCCAGGCAGGACAAAGCGCCCAACATCTGCAGCAGGATTTGCTCACGCGGCTGCGTGCAGCCGACACCGAAGCGGCCCTGAGCCGGTTCGATGAGCTGTTTGCGCGTGGGCCGGACGGGCTGTGGCGGCTTCGGCCCGCAAAAGTGGACACGGTCAATGCGCCCACCCTGTACCTGCACCATGGCCGCGATGGCCCGGACGAGTCCACGCGCGTGCGCGCGGCCGTCAGCTACGACCTGCTGCGAGAGCGCGGGCCTGCGCTGGTGCCGCCATTTTTTTCCGCGTACATGGATTTTGTGGAAGATGGCCTGATGGTCTATGCGCGCGGTGTCGATTGGGCCAGTGGCGCCACCGCAGACGCGAGCAACGCCGACTACCCCACCATGCGGGGGGCCGACCCCCAGCGCAACTCGGAGCGGCGCATCTTCTGGACGCCGGTGTATTTCGACGAGCAGGCCAAGGCCTGGATGGTGTCGGTGATCCAGCCCCTGGACTGGCGGGGGCGCTGGGTGGGCACGGTGGGCCACGACCTGTCGATTGAGACCCTGATCGACGCCGTGGCCGCCAGCCGTGACCAGGTCGGTGTGCAACTGATCCTGAGTGCGGAGGGGGACCTGATCTCCCATCCCGACCTGAGGGAGCGAATCGCCGCTGCGAGTGGACAGCTTCAGATCGCCAGCCTGAAAGACCCGTTGCTGGAGCAGGTGCACCACATGGTGTCGAACGCGCAAGCCGACCGTGGCGCGGGTCTGAGTGCCGACGGGACGCAATGGATTGCCTGGTCACGCATCCGGGGGCCGCACTGGTACCAGATCTACCTCATGCCCCAGTCGCGGGTGGATGGCCTGGTGATGTGGGGCATGCTGGGCCTGTGTGGCATTGGTCTGCTGGGCTTGATGCCGGTGCTATGGTCCATGCGCCGCAGGGTGAACACGCTGGTGGTGCGCCCGCTGCAGCGCCTGACGGAGGCTGTGGACACCCTGGGCCAGGGACAGACGCCGACCCCCGTGGCACTGGGCACCGACGACGAACTGGGCCGCCTGGCCCGGGCCTTTGACGGCATGGTGTCCGAGCTGGCCCAGAAGCGCGCCATGGCGGCAGCGCATGCACAGGCCCTGCAGACCGAGGTGGACGAGCGGCGCCAGTACATGGTGAGCCTGGAGGAGGAGCGGGCCCGCCTGTTTGCGCTTCTGGGGGCCATGAAGCTGGGCATCCTCTTTGTCACGGCCGAGAACCAGGTGACCTACTGCAACCCCGCGTTCTTGAAGATCTGGCGCATAGAGGGCGATGAAGCGTCGTTTGTGGGCCGCCCGGCCTGCGACATCTTCCAGGCGGTGGGGCATGGTCCGCCGTCCCTGGCGGCCCTGGCACGCCACGCGCAAGAGGCGCTGACGGCGCCCGGGCTGTCCAGCCGGTACGAGATGGACCTGGGCGACGGGCAGACCCTGCTGCTGACGTCGCACCCTGTGCATGACAGCGACAAGCGACTCATCGGCAGGCTCTGCATCCACGAGGATGTGACGCGCGAGCGCAAGACGGCCGCGCAGCTGATCTACCTGGCCGAGCGGGATGCCCTCACGGGCCTGTACAACCGGCGCAGGTTTGAAGACGAGTTGCTGCGCTTTTTCCGCGAGTTCGACCGGCATGGCCAGCCCGATCGGCTCGATCGGCGTGATCAGCACGACCGCCAGGGCGCCTTGCTGTTTTTTGATCTGGACGAATTCAAGGCCATCAACGACACCTTTGGCCACCGCATCGGCGATTCGGTGCTGGTGCGCGTGGGCAGCGATGTGCAGGCGCTGGTGCGCCAGACCGAAACCCTGTGCCGCCTGGGGGGCGACGAGTTCGCGGTGCTGATGCCCCATGCCTCGGTGGAGGACGCGCAGCGCCTGGCCGAGCGCATCGTCCGCGCGATCTCGCAGGGCCCGCTGTGCATCGACGGGCAGAACCTGAGGCTGACCACCAGCCTGGGCATTGCCCTGGCGCCGCAGCATGCCGACAACGCGCAAGACCTGGTGGCCCATGCGGATGCCGCGATGTACCAGGCCAAGCACCTGGGCAAGAACTGCTGGTCCGTCTACCGGCCCGACCACCACGCGTCGCAAGAGACGATCACCCGCCTGGCCTGGAACGAGCGCATCTCCCGGGCACTCGAAAGAAACCTGCTGCGCCTGCACTACCAAGGGGTGTATGACGCCACCACCGGGGAACTGGCCCACCTGGAGGTGCTGGTGCGCATGCGGGACGAGGCCGATGCCACGCGGCTGATCGGGCCCATGCAGTTCATCGGCTACGCGGAAAAAAGCGGCAAGATCCTGGAGATCGACCGCTGGGTGGCGCGCGAGAGCATTGCCTTGCTGGGTGCGCAGCCGCTGCTGCCTGCACTGGCCATCAACATCTCGGCGCGCTCGTTCGATGACCCCAGCCTGCCTGCCTACATCGCGGCCCAGCTGCAGGCGGCGGGTGTGGCGCCCCAGCGTTTGCTGGTGGAGCTGACGGAAACCTCGGCGGTGTCGGACCTGCGCGACGCCGAGCGGTTCATCGACACCTTGCGCCACACGGGGTGCCAGGTCTGCCTGGACGACTTCGGGACGGGATTTGCGTCGTTTGCCTACCTCAAGCACCTCAAGGTGGATGTGCTGAAGATCGACGGGCTGTTCATTCGCAACCTCACCCGCGAGCACGACAACCAGGTGTTTGTCCGCGCCATCATCGACGTGGCCCGTGGGCTGGGCCGGCGCACGGTGGCAGAGTTTGTGGAGAGCCAGGAGATCCTGGACATGCTGAAAACACTGGGCGTGGACATGGTGCAGGGCTACCACCTGGATCAGCCGCACGCCGCACACCCCGCGCTGGCCACTCCCACGGTGTAGGCACTGGCGGGGGCTGTGCTGCTTTTGATATTTTTGCTATTTATTTAATAGCATATGGGGCAATATGGGCGCGCGGAAGCGGCCCAATTCATTCAAATTCTTCAACGCTTGCGTGCGCCTGGGCCAGCAGCCAGTCGCTGAATGCCGACATGGCCCCGGTGGTGGGGCGTGACTGCAGCCGCGTAAGCCAGTAGGCGCCCCGGTGCAGCTCCTGCGCAAAGGGCTGCACCAGCCGGCCCTGGCGCAGTTCGCGGGTGAACATGCGCACTGGCAGCAGCGCCATGCCTGCGCCCTGGGCGGCCGCCTCGGCCAGGGTGAGGGACGAGTCGAATACCGCGCCGCGCACCATGGGGCAGGGCGCACCGGCGGCGTCGAACCAGGCCGCCCATTCGTCCGTGCGGTAGCTGCGCAGCAGGGGCTGGCGTGCCAGGTCGGCAGCCGTGCGCAGGCCATGGGCCAGTGCGGGCGTGCACATCACCGACATGGGCGCGTCCATGATGCGTTCGGCATGTGTGCCGTGCCAGGCGCCGTCGCCAAAGCGGATGGCAAAGTCCAGCCCTTCGCCCGCCATATCCACCCGGTTGTTGTGGGTGAGCAGGCGCAGGTCCACAAAGGGGCAGGCCTGCTGAAAGTCGCGCAGCCGGGGCAGCAGCCAGCCCACGGCAAAGGTGCCCACGGCGCCCACCGTCAGCACCTCGCGCGGGCGGGTGTCGCCCAGCTTTTCCAGCGCGCGCTGCAGGTTGCCGAACGATTCCACCACCACGGGCAGCAGCGCCTGGCCCTCGTCCGTCAGCGCCAGCCCGCGCGGCAGGCGGCGGAACAGCGGCTTGCCCAGCCGGTCTTCAAGCTTGCGGATGTGCTGGCTCACGGCGGTCTGGGTCACGTGCAGCTCTTCGGCCGCGCGGGTGAGGTTCTGGTGGCGTGCAGCCGCCTCGAAGGCGCGCAGGGCGTTGAGCGGCAAATGCATATTGTCAGAAGCTAAAAGTTTTTCTTGGGGCTTTTGGCAATTATTGTAGATGGTGCCAAGGGTAGAACCCCCGTATCGTTCGGGCCTTGTTTCTCATCACGCTTTCATTTGATATGCAAAGAAGACAGTTTTCCTTGGGTTTGATGGCGGCTACTGCCATGCCTTTGTGGGGTTGTGCCGCTGCCAGCAACCCAGCCAGTCGCGAACAGACCGCCCGCGCTTGGAACGATGCCCTCGCCACCATCGAACGCAGCGCCCAGGGCCGCCTGGGCGTGGCCATGCTGGACACCGGATCCGCCCTGGCCCTGGGCTGGCGGCAAGACGAGCGTTTTGCCATGGCCAGCACCTTCAAGGCCGTGCTGGCGGGCTGGATGCTGGCGCTGGTGGACCAGGGCCGGGAGCGGCTGGACGCGCGCGTGCATTACGTCGCCACCGACGTGGTGGCCTATTCGCCCGTGAGCGGCCCGCGCGCAGGCAACGGCGGCGGCCTGACGGTGGGCGAGCTGTGCGCGGCCACCGTGAGCCTGAGCGACAACACCGCCGCCAATGTGCTGATGGCCCGCCACGGCGGCCCGGCGGGGTTCACCGCGTTTGTCCGTTCGCTGGGTGATCAGCTCACGCGGCTGGACCGCACCGAACCCACGCTGAACGAGGCGGCCGTAGGCGACCCGCGCGACACGACCACACCGCTGGCCATGCTGCAGACGCTGCAAAAACTGGTGCTGGGCGATGCGCTCAGCCCTGCATCCCGCGCCTGGCTGCAGCGCTGGCTGGTGGAGACGAGCACCGGCGACAAGCGCCTGCGTGCCGGTGTGCCGGGCTGGAAGGTGGGCGACAAGACGGGCACGGCGGGCGACAGCGGCACGGCCAACGACATCGGCGTGTTGTGGCCCCCGGGCGGCGGTGCGCCGGTGCTGGTGACCTGCTACCTCACACGCTCCACGGCGTCTGCCGAGCAGCGGGATGCGGCAATTGCGCAGGTGGCGCGCGCCGTGGCGGCGGCGCGCGAGACTTTCACCCGTTCTTAGAGCTTCTTGACCAGCACCTGGCTCTTGCGGTCCCAGTTGTACTTGCGCTTGCGGGCGTCGGGCAGCCAGTCCGGGTCCACGGGCGAGAAGCCGCGCTTGATGAACCAGTGCATGGTGCGGGTGGTCAGCACAAAGATGCTGTCCAGCCCCAGCAGGCGCGCGCGCTGCTCGATGCGCTTGAGCAGCTTTTCGCCATCGCCCGTGCCCTGGCTTTGCGGCGATACCGTTACGGCCGCCATCTCGGCTGTCTTGGCCTCGGGGTAGGGGTAGAGTGCCGCGCAGCCAAAGATCACGCCGTCGTGTTCGATGACGGTGTAGGTGGCGATGTCGCGCTCGATCTCGGTGCGGTCGCGTTTGACCAGGGTGCCGTCCTTCTCGAACGGCTCGATCAGCTGCAGGATGCCGCCCACGTCGTCGATGGTGGCCTCGCGCAGCTCTTCGAGCTTTTCGTCGATCACCATGGTGCCGATGCCGTCGTGCACATACACCTCCAGCAGCAGCGAGCCATCCACCGCAAACGGCAGGATGTGGCTGCGCTCCACACCGGCCTTGCAGGCCTTTACACAGTGCTGCAGATAGAAGCCCGTGTCGGTGGGTTGTTGTGCGGGTGGCAGCTGCGCCAGCAGGGCCTGCGCGGCGGCCAGGGGCAGCTCGGTGTCGATGGGGTTGTCGTCGCTCTCGGGTTCGGTGGGTGACATGCGAATGCCCTGCACCTCGGTCAAGAAGATGAGCTTGTCGGCCCGCAACTCAATGGCCACGCTGGTCGCCACTTCTTCCATGCTCAGGTTGAAGGCCTCGCCCGTGGGCGAGAAGCCAAACGGTGACAGCAGCACCAGCGCGCCCATGTCCAGCGTCTGGCGGATGCCCGCCACGTCCACCTTGCGCACCAGGCCCGAGTGCTGAAAATCCACCCCATCCACAATGCCCACGGGCCGCGCCGTGAGGAAGTTGCCCGAGATCACGCGCACCGTGGCGCCTGCCATGGGCGTGTTGGGCAGGCCCTGGCTGAAGGCTGCCTCGATCTCATAGCGCAGCTGGCCCGCAGCCTCCTGCGCGCAATCGAGCGCCACCGAGTCGGTGATGCGGATGCCGTGGGAGTATTTGGCCGCGTGGCCCTTGGCTGCCAGCTGCTCGTTCACCTGCGGGCGAAAGCCGTGCACCAGCACGATCTTCACGCCCATGGCCTGGATCAAGGCCAGGTCCTGCGCAATGTTGTGCAGCTTGCCCGCTGCAATCGCCTCGCCCGTGAGCCCGATCACAAAGGTCTGGTTGCGGAACTTGTGGATGTAAGGCGCCACCGAGCGGAACCAGGGCACGAAGGTGAAGTTGAAGACGGCGGACATGGCGGTGCAAGCGGTGGGGCGGGCCTTGGAATGACGGAAAAAGCGGCAACGGCAGGCGGCCCCGTGGGGCCGCCAAACCGCGCATCATAAGCATGCTGAGCTTTGCTGCGCCACATTCGGCGCCACAGCGGGTGCAGCGCTGCCGTCTGTGTGGCGCTGAAACGCCGCCAGCCGCGCCGCAAAGGGTTCCAGCACCAGGGCTTCGTCGGGCCCGGACGCGGGCGGCACCGCGATGGCGATACCGCTCTGTGCCATCAGCGCCTGCATTTCGAGGCGGGCGATCATGCCGTGGTCCATCAGCGCATCCACCAGCCGGTTCAGCGCGCCCTGGTGCTGGCGCAGCAGGGCGCCTGCGCGCTGGTATTGGGCTTGCAGCAGCGCCTCGATGGCAGCATTGCTGGGCGCCACATCGGTGTTGATATGGTGGTCCATCTCCACCGTCACATCGGTGCGGGCCAGGCGGGCGCCAAAGCCGTGGTGGCGGATGTAGCGCGCGGCCTCGGCCGTCACCTGCTTGTAGTCCTGCTCGGCGCCCGTGGTGCAGGCCATTTCGCCAAACACCAGCTCCTCGGCCACGCGGCCTGCCAGGCCCACACACATCATGTCCAGCGCGTTCTGGCGCGTGGTCACCTTCAGGCCCGCAAAGCTGTTGTAGCCGCCTTCGAAGGATGCGATGTTGATCTTCACCTCCTGCGGGGCCTGGCCCAATAGCAGTCCGTACACCAGCGCATGGCCGGCCTCATGCACCGCCAGCAGCGCGCGGAAGTCGGCGTTGGCGCGTTGCTTGAGCCGGTTCAGCTCCAGCGTCACGGCAAACAGCGCCTGCTGCCCTTCGGCCTGTACCACCAGGTGGCGCTTGTCCGCTGCAAGCGTGATGGGGTAGGTGGTGCCCAGCGGCAGCGCCTGCTCCAGCACCCACAGCGCGGCCTTCACCAGGTTGGCGCTCAGGATCGCGTGCACCGACGAGAACAGCGGCCGCGTGCCCTGGGCCGGGAACACGGCGTTGGCATACAGCTCGTTGTGCACGCACTGGGCGATGGCAAAGCGCACGCCACACTGGGTGGCAATGTCGTCGCAGTAGCGCGTGCAGAGGTTGCGGATGAGCTGCTTATAGGTCGCCTTGTTGAACGATGGGTACACCACATGCTCGTTGCCCAGCCGCCCGATCTGCTCGGGCTTGAAGCGCTCGCTCAATGCCTTCTTCACATCGATGAGCGACAGCTTGCGCGTGAGGCGGTGAAAGATGTCGGCATCGGTGTCGCAGTCTTCCACGCGTTGCGCGGTCTCGTGGTACATCTCGTCCAGGTTGCCGCACACAAACACCAGCAGCTTGCTGTAGTCGGTTTCCCACGCGTGGTGCGACTGCTGGAACCGCGTGAACAGCGCCTGCACCTGGGTGGGCGGCCACTGCATGATCTCGGCCAGGGGCTCCTGCAGCTTGAGCATGCGCTTGAGTTCCTGCGCATCCCAGGCATCGAGCTGGAAGCGGTACGGCTTCTTGCCTGCGCGCTCGTCGTCGCCATCTTCGGCGCGCTCAGCCTCGTAGTGCGCGTCGGCCAGCTTGCGCTCGATGTTGGTGAGCGCGCTCAGGGCCGGGGGCAGGCGCCCGTCGGAGAGCAGCGTCCACACATCCTGGTAGCGCTCCACCTTCACGTCTTCGCCCTTGCGGTCCACGGTGCGAAAGCGCTGGAACTCGTCCAGTACGAGGATGCCGGGCGCGCCCTCGTGGATGCCCGAGTCGCCGAGCATGCCCGAGATGGACGAGCTGCGGTAGCTTGCGCCGTGGCTGAAGCCGTCCATCTGCACTTCCACAAAACGGTCGTAAAAACCCAGCAACTGCGCCAGGCGCCGCGTGAGCTGCGTCTTGCCCGTGCCTGTGAGGCCCCACAGGCAGACGATGACGGGCCGGGTGATGAGCTGGGGCAGCACATACCAGGCGCGGATGGCATCGACCACACGGTCGATCGCGTCGTCGATGCCGAACAGCTCGGCTTTGAGCTGCGCTGCGGCTTGTGCCAGCGCCTGCTGGCGCTGGGCCAGCAGGGCCCGGTGTGCCTCTGTAGGCGGTTGCTGCCCATGCGACAGCGTTGGAGTTTGGGTCGAAAGGTCCATGTTTTCTATCGTTCTTGTCAATCGCTCTCGGTAAAGCGAGCGTTCAGGGTCGCCTTGCGCAGGGCGACGGTGTCCGCACGGCGCTGGGCGCCACGGGCTCGGATGTGTTTGCCTGCTGCGCTGGACAGGCTGCGTTGGGCCAGTGCGGCGGCCACAGGGTTTCGGGGCGGGCCCGAAGGTTCGAGTTTCAACACCAGGGGCTGCTTCATGCGGCGCAGCTTTTTGATTTCACCCTGGGCGAAGGCCCGAGACAGTTTTTTGGCACTCATGTGTGCGTTCCACAAACAAAAAACCCCGGCAAAGTAGCCAGGGCTTGTGGAGCGCTGCACTGAGGTGCAGGAGGTCGCTTGTCTGCCGTGGCTGGATGCGTGAAAACACAGTCCAGCCGGGGCGGTGGACAGTGGTCAGGCGGGAGCGAACAAGGGAACAAACATAGCGGTGACCTCCAGGGCTCTCAGGGGCTGGCCGATGTGCCAGCACGATGCTGAAAGAAGGCGCGATTGTGGCGAGGCGTGTTGCAGCTGGCAAGTGCCGGGGCTCGCAACACGTGGAAATGTCGCACAAAAATCACAGTGCGCCGGTGCATGGGGCGGGGGCTCAGCTCTTACGGCGGTAGACCCAGCCCGCCGCGTGCATCTGCTCTTCCTTGTCGCGCGTCTGCACCACCAGTTCCACCAGGTCGCGGCCTGCATTGAGCGGCACCTGCACCGTCATGCCAGCGCGGTCTGCCGACATGGGGAGCAGGAACTGGCTGTCGTCCCAGAACAGGTACCCGGGCAGCTCCTGCAGTTCCTTGAGCGAGGACTCTCCCACGCCCATGGCCAGCGGGATAGATTCGGGGGCGTCGTTGATCAGCTGCCACGTGCTGCCCAGGCGCGCCGACCACGGGGCGGGCAGCGGTGCCGGGGCAGGTGGCATCTGCTGCGCAATTGGCATGGTGATCCTGTAGTGCCCTGAGGTGGCCAGCTCGCGGGACATCAAGTAGCGGCGGCCCTCGGCCAGCTCCCAGCGGTATTGTTTGCCGGGCTGGGCGTCCGACCACCACCATCCGTCACTGCGCAGGCGCAGTCCGATGCTCAGGGGCTCCCAGCGCTGTCGCTTGGCGGACCATTCGGACAGGTCAACCTGCTGACTGTCCGGCGATGCCGCCTTGATGGGCTGTGCGTAGTTGCCGTAGATGCCCAGCCGGGCATCCACTGCCGCTGAAGAAATGGTGGCTTGTGCCGGGATGGCCGCCGATACATTGGGGGGGAGCGCGCGCAGTTTCCCCGTTTCCTGCAGCGCCCGCAGCAGGACTCCTTCGGCTATCGGCCCGGGCTTGAACCCTGGCGCGCTGCCCGTGAGCAGCACTGCCATACCCGCCTGCGGCAGCACATAGAAATCACTGGAGTAGAACATTGTCCCGCCGCTCTTTTGCCACGCTACAACGCCTGCCGCGTCCAGACCGGGGTGCTGGGTGCTGTCCCAACCCAGGCCCCAGTGCCATTCGGGAGTGAGGTTCAGGCGCATGCCCTGGTTCTGCGCGCTGCCCATTTCGGTGACGCCCTCCTTGGAGACAATGCGCTGGCCGTCCAGCTCGCCGCCCCGCATCAGCATGGCCGCCAGCTTCATCATGTCGCCCGGCGTGGTGCACAGGCCGCCAGTGGCGTAGCCCATCACGAACTCCTGGCCCTGCCGCACATCGCCGATGTAACCATGGGCAAAGCTGCCTGCAGGCAGGGGCTGCAGCGTGTAGCCCGAGCGTGCCATGCCCAGCGGATTGAGGATGGCAGACTGCACGAACGTGGGATAGGGTTGCCCGGTGATGGCGAGCACGATGCGCTCGACCAGTGTGAAACCGTCGTTGCAATACACGGCCATCGCGCCAGGCACGTGCTTGAGGTGCACATCAGCCAAGGCTGTCTCCAGCTCGGCGGCATAGCCCGGCAGCGGGGCCAGGGCAAACATGTTGTGGGTGTGGGTGCCGGGCAGTCCTGAGGCATGGCTCAGCAGGTGCCGCACCGTGATGTCACGGTAGCCCGGCGACAGCATGGTGAATTGTGGGAGGTAGCGCGCCACAGGCGCGTCCAGCTCGACCAGGCGGCGGTCTACCAGGATCATCACGGCCAGCGCCGCCAGCACCTTGCTCACAGAGCCTACGTTGAACCGCGTGTCCGTGGTGGCGGCTGCGCGGGAACTGTCGTCCACCACACCAAAGGCTTCCTGCCAGACGAGGCGGTCGCCCTGCAGCAGTGCGATGGAGGCGGCCCGTGCCTGGCTGGTCTGCATGGCCTGCCGGATTTCATGGCGCCCCCAGGCCATGGTGGCGGACAGATGGGGGGCGGCATTGTTGCCGCCACCGCAGGCGGGCAGCAGTGGGGCCAAGGCCGTGGTGCTTGCCCAGGCCAGCCAGTCGCGGCGCGACGTAGTCTGGGGCTGTGTAGGGTCGGCGGCAACGGGCAGGTGGGCGGGTGTCTGCAAGTGCATGGGGTTCGCGTTTCTGGTGTGGCACACGCCACAGGGACGTCGCCGGGCGCGGCGGGAAGTGCGCATTACATACCGAAAACCCAGGCTCTCGGATAATGCACGCCTTCATGACCGAATCCGAGCCTCTCCCCCCCACGCCCACCGCCCCACGCGCCGCCCCCACTGCCGAGCCGCTGCGCATCACTTTTCCTGATTCCCTGCCCGTTTCGGGCAAGCGCGAAGAGATCATGGCGGCCATCACCAAGCACCAGGTCATCATCGTGTGCGGCGAGACGGGCTCGGGCAAGACCACGCAGCTGCCCAAGATTGCGCTGGCGCTGGGCCGGGGCAAGTGCAATGCCAAGCCGGGGCAGAAAGGCCAGCTCATCGGCCACACCCAGCCGCGCCGCATTGCCGCCAGCAGCGTGGCCAAGCGCATTGCCGAAGAGCTGAACACGCCGCTGGGTGACGTGGTGGGCTTCAAGGTGCGGTTCCAGGACCGCCTCAGCCGCGATGCCTCCGTCAAGCTCATGACCGACGGCATCCTGCTGGCCGAGACACAGACCGACCCGCTGCTCAAGGCCTACGACACCATCATCATTGACGAGGCGCACGAGCGCAGCCTCAACATCGACTTCCTGCTGGGCTACATCCGCCAGATCCTGCCGCGCAGGCCGGACCTCAAGGTCATCGTCACATCCGCCACCATCGATGCCGACCGGTTTGCCAAGCACTTCGAGAGTGCCAAGGGCCCGGCCCCGGTCATCATGGTCTCGGGCCGCACCTTCCCGGTGGAGCAGCGCTGGCGGCCTTTTGAAGAAACGCGCGACCATGGCCTGAACGAAGCGATTGCCGATGGCGTGGATGAACTCTGGCAGGGCAACGCGGCGGGTGACATCCTGATATTCCTGCCCGGCGAGCGCGAAATCCGCGAGGCGGCGGATCACCTGCGCAAGCACCTGTCGCACCAGCCCGTGATGCGCAATGCCGAGGTGCTGCCACTGTTCGCCCGCCTGTCGCAGGCCGAGCAGGACCGCATCTTCGACGGCCACACCGGCCGCCGCATCGTGCTGGCCACCAACGTGGCCGAGACATCGCTCACCGTGCCGGGCATCCGTTATGTGATTGACGCTGGCACAGCGAGGGTCAAGCGCTATTCATTCCGTAGCAAGGTGGAGCAGCTGCTGGTGGAGCCCATCAGCCAGGCCGCCGCCAACCAGCGCGCGGGCCGCTGCGGCCGCGTGGCCAACGGCATCTGCATCCGCCTGTACGACGAGGCGGACTTCAACAGCCGCCCGCGCTTCACCGACCCCGAAATCCTGCGCAGCTCGCTGGCGGGCGTCATCCTGCGCATGAAGTCGCTGCACCTGGGCGATGTGGCGCAGTTCCCGTTCATCGAGGCCCCCTCGGGCCGTGCGATTGCCGACGGCTACCAGCTGTTGTCTGAGCTGGGCGCGGTGGACGATGCCAACGAACTCACGCCCATGGGCGTGGAGCTGTCGAAGTTGCCGCTGGACCCGCGCGTGGGCCGCATGATCCTGGAGGCGCGCGAGCGCCGGGCGCTTGACGAGGTGCTGGTCATCGCCAGCGCCCTGAGTGTGCAGGACGTGCGCGACCGCCCGCTCGAAGCGCAGCAGCAGGCCGACCAGGCGCACGCCAAGTTCGACGACGAAAAAAGCGAGTTCAGCGGCTACCTCAAGCTCTGGAAATGGATCAACGAAGCCCGCGGCGGGGCGCCCAGCCTGCCGTCGGCGCGTGCGCAAAAGGCCATGGCGCAGCAGAAGGCGCCGTCGCAGGCGCATCTGCCCGTGGCGCAGCGCTCGGCGGTGGCCGCGCCTGTGCCCGCAGTGGCCAGCGTGGCGACGCCAGCGCCAACCCACAAGCTCAGCAACCGCCAGTACGAGCAGCTGCTGCGCCAGAACTTCATCAGCATCCGCCGCCTGCGCGAGTGGCGCGACATCCACACCCAGCTGCTCACCGTGGTGACCGAACACAAGTGGCAGATCAACACCCAGCCCGCGAGCTACGAGCAGATCCATCTGTCCATGCTCTCGGGCCTGCTGGGCAACATCGGCGTCAAGAGCGACGAGGAAGACTGGTACCTGGGCGCGCGTGGCATCAAGTTCTACAAGCACCCCGGCGCGCACTTGAGCAAGAAGCCAGGCCGCTGGATCGTGGCGGCCGAGCTGGTTGAGACCACGCGCCTCTTCGGACGGGGCATTGCCGCCATCGAACCCCAGTGGCTGGAGCAGGTGGGCGGCCACCTGCTCAAAAAACAGATGCTGGACCCGCACTGGGAGAAAAAGGCTGCGCAGGTCACGGCGCTGGAGCGCGCGACGCTCTATGGCATCGTGGTCTACAACAACCGGCGCGTGGACTTCGGCAAGGTGGACCCGCAGGGCGCCCGCGAAGTCTTCCTGCGCGAAGCGCTGGTGGGCGGCGAGTGGGACACCCGCCTGCCGTTCCTGGCCGCCAACCAGAAGCTCATCGCCAAGGTCGAAGAGCTGGAGCACAAGTCTCGCCGCCAGGACGTGCTGGTGGACGACGAACTCATCTACGCCTTCTACGACCAGCAAGTACCGCAGGACGTGTGCAGCGGCACCACGTTTGAGCGCTGGTACAAGGACGCAAGCCGTGCCAACCCCGAGCTGCTCAAACTCACGCGCGACGAACTCATGCGCCACGAGGCGGCGGGCATCACCACCAGCGCCTTCCCCAAGACCGTGCGCCTGGGCGGCGTGGACTGCACCGCCACCTACCTGCACGAGCCCGGCGACCCCCGCGACGGCATCACCGTGACGGTGCCGCTGTTTGTGCTCAACCAGGTGAGCGAGGAGCGCTGCGAATGGCTGGTGCCCGGCATGCTCAAGGACAAGATCCAGGCGCTGCTCAAAAGCCTGCACCAGCGCCCGCGCAGCCGCTTTGTGCCGCTGCCCGAATCGGCCGCGCGGCTGGCCGAGCTGTTCAACGCGCCCGAGCGGTTTGGCACTGGCAGCCTTACCGACGCACTGCTCAAGCAGGTGCGCGACGAGACCTCGCTGGACGTGAAGCGCGCCGACTTCAAGCTCGACATGCTCAGCCCCCACCTGTTCATGAACTTCCGCGTGGTGGATGAACACGGCCGCCAGCTGGGCCATGGCCGCAACCTGGGCGCCCTCAAGGCCGAGTGGGGCGCCAAGGCGCGCGGCGCCTTCCAGGCGCTGGCGGGGCTCAAACTGGGTAGTGCAGCGGCAGAGGAACAAAAATCTGAGTCAAAAATGCCCTCTGCGCGCGATGGTAAAGCGCAATCAGCTATGAAATCAGGAGCAAATGCGCCCGCGCAACCTGCACCAGCGGCGCAGGCCACACCGTCGGCCCCCGCAGGCCAGCGCTACACCAGCTGGACGTTTGGCGAGCTGCCCGAACTCATGGAGATCAAGAAGGCCGGGCAGACGCTGATCGGCTTCCCGGCCCTGATCGATGGCGGCGACGCTGTGACCATCGAGGTCTTTGACGAGCCCGAAGTGGCCGCCGCCAAACACCGCGCAGGCCTGCGCCGCCTGTTTGCGCTGCAGATCAAGGATGCGCTCAAGTACCTCGAAAAGAACATTCCCGACCTGCAGAAGATGGCCGTGGCTTACATGCCCTTGGGCACGCAGGAAGAGCTGCGCACCCAGATCATCGACGTGGCGCTGGACCGCGCCTTTCTGCTCGACCCGCTGCCGACCGACGAATACGCCTTCAAGCGCCGCGTGGAAGAGGGCAGGGGCCGCCTCACGCTGATCGCCAACGAGGTCGCGCGCCTCGCGGGCGCCATCCTCATCGAGTACGCGGCGGCCGCCCGCAAGATCAAGGACACCAAGAACGCGCCCGACGCAACTGCTGACGCACTGCAGCAGCTGCAGCGCCTGGTGCCCAAGCAATTCATCGCCCAGGCCCCCTGGGGCCAGCTGGCGCACTTCCCGCGCTACCTCAAGGCCATCACCCTGCGCCTGGACAAAGTCCGCGCCGACCCCGCCCGCGACGCCGCCAAACTGGCCGAGCTGCGCCCGCAGGAGCAACGCTACTGGCGCCTGGTGGCCGAGCGCAAGGGCGCGGTGGATGCGCGCATGCAAGAGCTGCGCTGGTTGCTGGAGGAATTGCGCGTGAGCTTCTTCGCGCAGGAGCTGCGCACGCCGCAGCCGGTGAGTGTTAAGCGGCTGGACAAGCTGTGGGCGCAGTTGAATAGCTGATGTAAGGGGACGGGCGGCAGGCCGGACTATGGGCGCTTCAGGCGGCTTTGCAGCGATTGCTGTCATCCAAGCTTTCCCGCCGAATGAGTACTATCGGCCAGTAGCGGCCTGTGGCGGCAGATTAAGGCGGACGCTCAACGCAAAGCTGACCGATGATGAGGAGCGCGCCACTGACGCTCGTTTTGGAACGTGCGGCTGATCGCGCTCCTCGTCATTCGGTCCAGCGTCTTGTTCGCTGCCCCTCTATGTATCAAGTGGAATCTCATCCCAATCTGCCTCAACGCCGATCACCCAATCCAGAGCCTTCCGGCGCTCTGAAATCAGTCCCTCATCAACCGTGGACTGGTGCCCCATGAGGCGAGCGTTCCGGGCTGCCCAGTGCAGGCGATAGTGAAGATCAGCCTGCTGATAGATCTCATCAAGCGGACGGAGCGTTGCCTGAGAAATGAACTCCCTCGGATCAGTGAACGGCCGCGGAAAGTGGCTGGCAAGATCATCGTCGCACCTCTGGAACGGGTCCAACTCCACCAAGCCCAGACACCACGTGAGGCTCTGAACGCACTCGGTCAGCCATGTGGCGTTCACCTTCTCCTGCTGGGTGTGCTCTGACCTGCTCAGCAGATCCTGCTCTCCTGCTGATGCGTGCTCGAAAAGGCCGAACTCCTCCAACGACGCTCTCAAGCGACTGGCGTCGGCGCCGAATCCAATACCGATGGCGTGATTCAGGACAACGATGCGCGTAGCGACCGACCGAGCGTCCTGCGGCCTCAACTCCTCGACCGACTCAAGAAGTGGGAGCGTCTCATTCACCTCGACGGAGTGACGACGAAGGAACTCGTGACTGGCGGTCTTAGCGAGCGCGGGCGTCATGTTTTCAGCGAACGTGATGTATCCCGCAAAACCTGCGGGATAAACTGGACCGTGCGGGATATTCTGGACACTGATTTCTCCTGGGAGTGGCTTGCCGCATAGGTTTGCATGGGATGACCTGTTCAAACGCCCAGGTATAGAAACTCCGTGAAACCCGGCATGCGTCAGCTCGGCAAACTATAGCTTGCCGTAGGCAGACAACGAAATTTCCAACAGCCGCGTGCAGCAAGTAAATGGCGGCTTCCAGGCGGCGCTTCTGAACGGCTGCTCAGGGCCCGAAGCAGCCAGTCACTAAGCCGCTAACGCCCGTGCTTACCGGCAATGACTCCGTCGGAATCCCATTGAAACTGCGCTCTTGGGAAAGCCAATTTGAACGACATTTCTACCGAGGGCATATCTCGGTCATACACGCGGTCATCCGCCACCACGACGCGGCTCAGTTTTTCAAACTGAGCAAGCCTGGCCAAAAGCTGGTCAAGTGGCATCGCGCTGTACAAATGCGCCCCCACCCGCAGTAATGTTGGTTGAGCACGGCTTGCTCTCGCCTCAAACTCTTCCAGGGCTTGGAGATCCGACAGTCCCAGTTCCAGTTCTGGCTTGTGCTGAGGATTGCTGGAGGCCGAATCTTGCAGTGTCGTCATAACATTCCTCGTCTACGGATGACCGCTCCTGGCAGATAGTACTCATTCGCGAACGCGGAGCGTGCGACTGCAACAGTCTGAATCTGACACTTGACTCCAGCACAACCGCATGTGTTGTCGCGGCACATACGTTCTCGCCTGTACCGAGCTGCACTGCGTGGCAGCATGGTCACTTTGGTGACGCAGAACCGGGCCACCCCCATTGCCCGTGCCCCTTGCGGCATCTAGGCTAGCGGGCAAAAGGAGACTGTCTGCCCTATGCGTCCGCACCACAAGTTCTGGCCCCGCCGCCTGCCGCATGCCATCACCCTGCCAGCCACCTCGCTGTGGGACAACCTGGCCACCAACGCCCGGCGTTACCCGGACAAGCCCGCGCTGGTCTTTTTTGGCAGCACCGTGACCTATGCGCAGCTGGCTGCGGGGGCAGAGAGGGTGGCGGCGCGGCTGGCGGCGCTGGGCGTGCAGCGCGGCGACCGCGTGGTGCTGTGCATGCAGAACTGCCCGCAGCTGGTGATGGCGCACTTTGGCATCCTGCGGGCCAATGCAGTGGTGGTGCCGGTCAACCCCATGAACCGGGCCGAGGAGCTGAAGCACTACATCACCGACCCCGACACCAAGGTGGCGATCACCACGGGCGACCTGGCCCCGGAGATGGCCAAGGCGAGCAATTCGCTGCACCCGTCCGAACGGCTGGCGCACCTGTTGGTGACGCAGTTCAGCGATGCGTTCGATGTCAATGTGACAGGCGCCGATGCGCCGCCCGAGGCCTGGGCCGAGTGGCTGGGAACCCGGCACCCGCTGCCCGCGCTGGATGGCGGCGAGGCCCATGCGTGGGCGGATGCCGTGGCCTGCACCGATACCCCTCCGGCGCTGGCGGTGGGCCCGCACGACCTGGCGCTGCTGCCCTATACCAGCGGCACCACGGGCCTGCCCAAGGGCTGCATGCACCTGCACAAAAGCGTCATGCACAACGCGGTGGCCAGCAGTCTGTGGGGCAATGGTTCGGCCGACAACGTGACGCTGGCCGTGGTGCCCATGTTCCACATCACCGGCATGGTGAGCGTGATGCACACGTCCATCTACTGCGGCGCCACGCTGGTCATCATGCCCCGGTGGGATCGCGACCTGGCTGGGCGCCTGATCTCGCGCTACCGGGTAACCACCTGGACGAACATCCCCACCATGGTCATCGACCTGCTGGGCAGCCCGAACTTTGCCAGCTATGACCTCTCCAGCCTGGCCTACATCGGCGGCGGTGGGGCGGCCATGCCCCAGGCGGTGGCGCAGCGCCTGCTGGATCACTATGGCCTGCGCTATGCCGAAGGTTATGGCCTGACCGAGACGGCGGCCCCGTCGCACGCCAACCCGCCCGACAACCCCAAGCAGCAGTGCCTGGGCATCCCGTTCATGAGCACCGATGCACGGGTGATCGACCCCGACACCATGCAGGAGGTGCCTGTGGGCGAGCAGGGCGAGATCATCATCCACGGCCCCGAGGTGTTCGAGGGCTACTGGAAGCGGCCCGATGCCACGGCGTCGGCCTTTATCGAGTTCGAGGGCAAACGCTTCTTCCGCTCGGGCGACCTGGGGCGCATGGATGAGGATGGCTATTTCTTCCTCACCGACCGGCTCAAGCGCATGATCAATGCGAGCGGCTTCAAGGTGTGGCCTGCCGAGGTGGAGGCGCTGATGTTCCGCCACCCCGCGATCCAGGAGGCCTGCATCATTGCCGCCAAGGACAGCTACCGGGGCGAGACAGTGAAGGCAGTGGTGGTGCTGCGCGCCAGCCACCAGGACACCACCGAGCAGCAGATCATCGACTGGTGCCGCGAGAACATGGCGGTGTACAAGGTGCCGCGCATCGTGCAGTTTGTGAGCGCGTTGCCCAAGAGCGGCAGCGGCAAGGTGATGTGGCGCACGCTGCAGGAGCAGGAGGCGGCGTAGCCGTTGGCAAGGTGGCAGGGCCAGCAGCCCTGCGGGTGATTGAACGAGACGAAGGGGGCTGCCGGTGATGCAGCCCTTTCTTTTGGGGGCGCGGATCGGGCCGTGCGGTGTCAGGACGCAGCCGACGCAATGGTCAGCTCGCCCAGGTCGCGCTCCAGCAGGGCCGGGTCGCCCAGTTGCAGTTCGATCAGGCGGCGCAGATGGGTCACGCTATCGAGGTCGATGCCCCGGCACAGCAGGCCGGTGTGCAGCCCGTGCACATGGGCCACCTCGGTGGACATGGCGATGTGGTTGCCGGTTTCGGCCAGGGGGATGGTGATCTGGCAGAGCATGCCAGGCTCCAGCTCGGCCTGTGCGGGCACGGTGATCAGTGCGCCTTTGAGCGACAGGTCCAGCACATGCACGCTGAACGCATCGTGGGAGGTGGTGAGCAGGGCCGGCGCGTCAAAGCCGACGCGAACAAAATGGCGGCGTTCATGGGGCATTGCTGTCTCCTGAGCGAGGCGTGGTGGACACATGCTACTCCAACCCTCACCCGGTCAGATTGCCTTTGGAGCTTTTGGCGGGCTTTCGTTACCATGCGGCTTCCGCCATTGATGGATGGAGTCAGGCCGTGGGTCCAGGCGTTTACCGGTTCAGTCGCCGTGCTGCAGGCGTGCTGCGATGGGTTGTGGTGATCTCACTGCTGTGGGCGGGCGTCGGTGCGATCACTGCGTCTGCGGCGCCGCGTGAGCTGCGGGTGGGGGTGTATTCCAATGAGCCCAAGGTGTTTGTCAACGACGACGGCAAGGCTGCGGGCATTTTTGTGGACCTGCTGCAGCTGGTGGCCGACCGCGAGCAGTGGACGCTGAAGTTTGTGCCCTGCAACTGGCAGGACTGCCTGAACGCTCTGCGCGCAGGCCAGCTTGACCTGATGCCCGACGTGGCCCGCACGCCCGAGCGCGAGGGGCTGTATGACTTCCACACCCTGCCGGTGCTGCACAGCTGGTCGCAGATCTACCGGGCGCACGGCAGCGCGATCCACTCGCTGTTTGACCTGCAAGGCAAGCGGGTGGCGGTGCTCAAGGGATCGGTGCAGCGCGCCACCTTCCTCAACATGATGGACAGTTTTGGCATCCAGGTGTCGCTGGTGGATGCGCCGAGCCTGATCGAAGCCTTTGCGCTGGTGCAGCGCGGTGAGGCCGATGCGGTGATTGCCAATCACCTGTTTGGCAACTTCCATTCGGTCCGCTATGGCGTGACGGACTCGGGCATCGTGTTTCAGCCAGCCACGCTGTTTTTTGCCACCACCCCCGGGCGCAACGCCGAGGTGCTGGCGGCCATCGACCGGTCGGTGCAGGACTGGCGCAGTGGTGCCGACCCTGCCTATGCCGAGGTGCTGCGCCGCTGGGGCGTGCAGGCGCAGGAGGGGGGCATGCCGCCCCTGGTGTGGTGGAGCCTCGCAGGGTTGCTGGCTTTTGGGCTGCTGGCGGCGCTGGCAGCGCTGGTGCTGCGCCGCCAGGTGCAAGAGCGCACCCGCCACCTGCAAGACAGCGAGCAGAAGCTGGCCACCATCCTCGACAGCGTGGGTGCCTTCATCTACATCAAGGGCCGCGACTACCACTACCAGTACGCCAACCACCACACGCTCAAGCTGTTTGGCAAATCGGCCAGCGAAGTGGTGGGCCATGACGACTCGGCCGTGTTCGATGCCGCCACGGCTACGCAGCTGCGCGCCAACGACCGGCGCGTGCTGGAGGATGGCGAGACGCTGGAGGCGGAAGAGGTGAACACCCAGCTGGCCACGGGCGAGACGCGGGTCTATCTTTCCATCAAGATCCCGCTGCGCCATGCCGACGGCAGCATCCATGCGCTGTGTGGCATCTCCACAGACATCACCGAGCGCAGAAAGGCCGAAGAGTCGCTGCAAATCGCCGCCACAGTGTTCGAGTCGTTCGAGGGCATGATCGTCACCGGGCCGGACCAGCGCATCCTCAAGGCCAACCAGGCTTATGCGCGTCTTACGGGCTATGCGGTGGAAGAGCTGGTGGGGCAGACGCCCCGGCTGCTGCACTCAGGCCGGCAGGATGCCGCCTTTTATGCCGCCATGAAAAACGCGCTGCGCACCACCGGCAATTGGCAAGGCGAGGTGTGGAACCGGCGCAAGGACGGCACGGAGTACCCCGCCTGGATCACCATCACCACGGTGCGTTCGCCCGAGGGCGAGGTCACGCACTACGTGGGCACCCAGACCGATATCTCCAGCCGCAAGGCGGCCGAGGAAGAGATCCGCCTGCTGGCCTTCTACGACCCGCTCACCGGGCTGCCCAACCGCCGCCTGATGACCGACCGCCTGCAGCACAGCCTGGCGGCCAGCGCGCGGTCGGGCACGGGCGGGGCGCTGCTGTTTGTCGATCTGGACAACTTCAAGGACCTCAACGACACCCAGGGCCACGAGCTGGGCGACCAGCTGCTGCGCCAGGTGGCGGCCCGCCTGTCGGGCTGCGTGCGCATGGGCGACACCGTGGCCCGCCTGGGGGGCGACGAGTTCATCG
>NZ_JBWKZU010000036.1:0-58672 GCF_059424825.1 Acidovorax sp. GW101-11A03
ACGTAAGATACTCATTCACCTTCGCCAAATCGGTGAAGGCTCAGTGAGCCTCACACACGGAAACTCGGACAGGCCCGGCGAGCCTAGTAGATGAGCGCTAGCTCATCCAGCGAATGGGTGATTTCCAGCCTTCAGCCTTCAAGCGACTCTAGTGCTAGACGTTAGCCCCCATCCCCCGCAGCTCCGTCTTCAACACCTTCCCATAACTGTTCTTCGGCAGCGCATCCACCCACCAGTATTCCTTAGGCCGCTTGAACCGCGCAATGTGATCCGTGCACAGGGCATCCAGCACCACATCGGCCACCGCCCCGCCCTCCCCCGCGACCAGGTAGGCCACCACAACCTCGCCCCACTCCGCATCGCGCTGGCCCACCACGGCGACCTCGCGCACCTGGGGGTGGAGCAGCAGCACCTCTTCCACCTCGCGCGGGTAGATGTTGGAGCCGCCGGAGATGATCACGTCCTTGGACCGGTCCTTGAGCGTGAGAAAACCATCGGCATCCAGCGCACCCATGTCACCGGTGTAGAGCCAGCCATCGCGCAGCGTCTGCGCCGTGGCTTCGGGGTTGTTCCAGTAGCCGGGCATCACGGTATCGCCGCGCACCACCACCTCGCCGGTTTCGCCCGGGGGCAGGGGCTGGCCTGTGGCATCGACCACACGCACTTCCACCAGCGACTGCGCCACACCGACAGATACCATGCGCTCGGCCCAGCGGGGGTGGTTGCGGTCGGCCAGCTGGGCGCGCTGCAGGGCGGTGATGGTCATGGGGCTTTCGCCCTGGCCGTAGATTTGTACAAAGCGGTTGCCCATCACGGCCAGGGCGTTGCGCAGGTCGTCGGCGTACATGGGGCCACCGCCGTAGACGATGGTCTTGAAGCCGCTCGCATCGGCGCCCGTGGCACGCACATGGTCCACCAGGCGGTGCACCATGGTGGGCGCGGCAAACAGGGTGAGCTGGCCCACGCAGGCCGCCAACTGCACCAACTCGGCAGGCTCGAACCCGCCCGACCGCGGCACCACATGCCGGCCGCCGCGCAGCACCTGGGCGTAGTTGTACAGGCCCGCGCCGTGCGACATGGGCGCGGCGTAGACCATGGCGTCGCCAGGCAGCACGTCGTCCACATCGGTGAAGTAGCAGGCCGTCATGGCCAGCAGGTTGCGGTGGGTCTGCATCACACCCTTGGGGCGGCCGGTGGTGCCCGAGGTGTAGAACAGCGAGGCTAGGTCGTCCGGCGCGCGGTCGCACACGGGCATGGGGGCGTGCGACACGGCGGCCTGGTAGGCCTCGGAGCCCAGCACCAGCGTGTGGGCGGGGTCGGCACCGGCCTCGTGTGCGGCGGCCAACAAGGCCTCAGACACCAGCACCACGCGTGCGCCCGAGTCGGCCAGCACATAGGCCAGCTCCTTGGCATGCAGCTTGTAGTTGACGGGCACGGACACGGCGCCCGCCCACAGAACAGCGTGCAGCGCCTCCAGATACCCCGGCGCATTGGCGGCGTAGATCGCCACGCGGTCGCCGGGCAGCACGCCGTGGCGCTCGCGCAGGCAGGCGGCCAGTGCGGCGGTGCGGGCGCCGAGCGCCTGGTAGGTAAACAGAAGCTGGTCGCCGTGCAGCACGGCGGGCTGGTCGGGATAGAGCTGAGCGCTGCGGCGCAGCAGGTGGGCGATGTTCATCGTGTGTCCCCCATCGGGGCAAAGTTGCCCGCCCCCATCCCTGTCGCCGCCAGCCGCATGCCGTGTCTCCTTGTTGCAATGAGGCAACCACTGTATGCAAACCCGGCAGCGCCGCACAGTCGATCAACTACGCAAGGAGAAACCCGCATCGGCTGCGCCCCCCGGCGCAGGCGCGATACAGCGGGTTACCAGATTCCTGCAATTCCCCACACGCTGTGGCGTTGAAAGCCTGCGGCCTAGACTGCATCTGACCAAAACATCCGCCCCGCAGCACACAACGGCCATCGCGCCGCCTGCGGAACCGCTTCTTTCCACCGGCCCCCAGGCCCACACCGCATGAACTCCGAACAGCAAAAATCGATTCTCACCATTGCCTTGCTAGCCGCTTTTGCAGACGGCACCAAGGACGATGCCGAGCGCGAGGAGATCCGCCGCATCGCCCAGTCGCTGGCGGGCGACAGTGGCATGGCCGACCTGCCGCGCATCTACCAGGATGTGCTGCTCAAGCGCACCAGCGTGCAGGCCGCTGCCGCTGCGCTGAGCGACCCGGCCCACCGCCAGCTGGCTTACGAGATGGCCGTGTGCGTGTGTGATGTGGATGGGCGGCAGACAGCGGCGGAGGCGCAGTTTCTGGCCGCGCTGAAGGCCGCGCTGCAGCTGGGTGCGCAGCAGACGGCGGCGTTTGAGCACGATGCCGATGCGCTGGTGGATGTGGTGGAAAAATCCGCCCCCTCGGCCACGCCCTGGGGGGCGGCGGGCGCTGCGGCCTACGCCGCTGCGGCACCAACCCCTGCAGCCACCCAGGCCACGACAACGCCCCCCGGCCCGGCCGATGCCGAGCTGGACAAGTCCATCCTCAACTACGCGCTGCTCAACGGCGCGCTGGAGCTGCTGCCCCAGTCCTGGGCGTCCATGGCCATCATTCCGCTGCAGGTGAAGATGGTGTACGGCATTGGCAAGGCGCATGGGGTGGAGCTGGACCAGGGCCATATCAAGGAGTTCATCGCCGCTGCCGGGGTGGGCATGACGTCCCAATACCTGGAGCAGTTTGGCCGCAAGCTGCTGGGCGGCCTGCTGGGCAAGGCGGCGGGCCGGACGATTGGCGGGCTGGGCAGTGCGGCCACGGGCATGGCGTTTTCGTTTGCCACCACCTATGCACTGGGCCAGGTGGCCAAGCGCTACTACGCCGGGGGCCGCGTGATGAGCACGGCCATGCTGCGCGATACCTTCCAGAACCTGCTGGGGCCCGCCAAGCAGATGCAGTCGCAGTACCTGCCGCAGATCCAGCAGAAGGCCGCCACGCTGGACGCGGCCAAGGTCATGGCCATGGTGCGGGGCGGCTGAGCGGGGCCGTGCGCGTGGCTTCAATACTATATTTTTGATAGCAAACAATCGATACTGGATGCGCGGAAGCGGCCTATTTTTCCAATATTCCGGCGCTGAAACAGGATAGAAACCCCGGCCACACGCCCACCGCACCTGCCGGGCGGCGGGCGCGGTCGGCGCGCGGCGGCGGGGCCCCTGTGCGGCGGGGCCGCAACAGCGGAGCGACTTGCACCCCACACCGGTGGCGTGCGCGGCGGTGCGTGACAGAATCGGCCCATGCTCGACCACACGGACCCTGTCGCCTCCATCATTCCGGCCATGTCGCTCGATTCCCCGTCCGACAACGCCATGACCGCGCTGTCCCGCCTGGCGCTGGGGCCCGTCAACACCGACTACTACCTGGCCGTCTTCGAACGCTTTGACAGCACCGGCCGCACGACCACTACCTGGAACTGGGCCGCCTGCCTGGCCACGCTGAACTGGATGGTGTTCCGCCAGCTCTGGGGCGCCGCCCTGGTGTATGTGGCGGCGGCCGAGGGGCTGGCGCTGATCGTGTTTGGCATTGGCAGGTCTTTTCTGAACTGGCCACCGGGCGTGGAGCTGGGCGTGCTGGGCGCGTTTGCGGTGCTGGCCTTTGCGGTGCCGGGGCTGTATGGCAATGCCATTTTGTATGCCGACATCCGCAAGCGCATCGCCCGCGCGCTGGCCGCATCGCGCACTGTGCCCGAGGCCTGCGCGCTGCTGGAGAAGCAGGCCAGCTCGCGCAAGCGCCTGCAGATGGTGGTGCTGGCCAACGTGGTGCTGGGCGTGGCCGCATTGATCGCTTACCTGGTCTGGTCGCCTTCAGACACCAAACCCCTGGCGCTGGAGCCCGCAGTGACCGTGGCCCAGGCCACCGCAGCGGCCACGGCAGCTTCGACCACCACACCAGCTTCACCGGCCAAGGCCACGGGCCAAGCTGCATCCACGACAGCCCCCATGCCAGAAGCAGCCCCCGAACCAGCCCCTGTGGCAGAGTCGCGCCTCGCACCCGCACCCGCACCCGCACCCGCATCGCCCCCGGCACCGGCAGCCGCAGCAGTCAAGGCATCTGCAGCCCCCAAAGCCTCGACCCCCAACGTGCCGCCCGCCACGGTGCTCCCGCCACCGGCCGAGCCCGCCCCGTCAGCACGGCCTGCTTCAGCCCCTGCCAGCAAGGCGGCCGCGTCGGCACCGGCACCAGCCAAGACGGCCACACCTGCAGCATCCACCCGCGCATCGGCCACCACCAGCCCGACAGCCTCGGCCGCCAGCACGCCCGCCCCCCGGCGCGAGGCCGCCGCCAGCCGCGCCAGTGCCGCCACCAAGCCCAAGGCACCTGCGTCGGCACCAGCCGCTGCCGCTGCCGACAAACCGCTGCCCACCGTAGGCACGGCGGCGGGCTACTACATCAACGTGGGCCTGTTTGCCGAAGAGGCCAATGCGCGCAAGGCCCAGGCGCGGCTGCTCAACGAGGGCCTGCCCGCCTTCCGCCAGGAGCTGGACGGCGCCAAGGGGCGGCGCATCCGTGTGCGCGTGGGCCCCTACGACACGCGCGCGCAGGCCGATGCCGCGGCAGAAAGCATCCGCGCCATGGCCCTGGAAGCCGTGGTATTCAAGCAGCCGTAACCGGCGCGCCGCCCGATGGGTGCGACCCATGTGTTGCCCACTGCCGCACCTGCTCCACCACCCAGGCCGGGTCGTCCAGCGGCAGGTCGTGGCCTGCAAAGGGGTGCATCACCAGCGGCAGGTTCCACGCAGCGGCCAGCGCTTGCGAACACGCGCTGGCCACCAACTGGTCGTGGCGGCTGGCCAGCAGCAGCAAGGGGGGCAGCGGTGCGGTGGCCGGAGCCCGGTAGCGCGCGGCGGCCAGCAATTGGCGCAGCGCGTTGCGGCCCGACACCGGCCGCTGCCTGCGCACGGTGGCCCAGTGCGCCAACACCGGGGCGCGCGCTGCGGCCAGGTTGCTGGTCATCGCCAGCACCTGCTGCTCCACCGCTTCGGCCGGGCGGGCCAACAGCACCAGGCGCAGCAGGGCGCCGTAGTTCTGCGGGCGCAGCCGGTGGTAGAACGGGCTGAACGGCCGCAGGCTGGTGTTGACCAGCACGCCACTCGCGATCTCCTCCGGCGCCCCCTGCGCCCATTCCACCGCCACCATGGCGCCCAGCGACATGGCCAACAGGTGGTAGGGCGGCACCAGCCCGCGTGCCGCCAGATCGGCGCGGCAGGCCTGCACCATGCCCTGCACCGTGGTGGGCGAGGGCCTGTGGTGCCAGCAGCCGTTGCCGGGCAGGTCCACGGCCAGCACGGCATCGCCGGGCAGCGCCTGCTGGAGGTCGGCCACCAGCCCGCCCCAGTGGGCGGTTTCGCGGGTCAGACCGCGCAACAGGATCCATTGGCGCATGGTGCAGCGCTCCGTTTCAGTACCAGGCCGCGAGCGCGTCGGCGCGGCGTTGTGCGCGCTGATCGGGCGCGGGCACCCAGCGTGCATGACTGCAGGCCGCACGCGCCAGAAAGTCGAGCAGCGACAGGTGCCGCCGTAGCACGCGCTGCTGGCGGTGGTTGATGAGCGGGTTGAAGATGCCGTTGCGCGAGAACAGCTGGCGGGGGTTCTTCTTGATCCACAGCCACGAGCCCATCTCCAGCGTGAGCGGCAGGAAGGTGTGTGTGGGCAGGGTCTGGCAGGCTTGCAGGTACAGGTGGTCCCACAGGTCGCCATGCGCCAGGTACTGCGTGCTTTGCGGTTCGATGATGTACTGGTGGTGGCTGTGAGCCTGCAAAAAGATCTCTTGCAGCGCATGCAGCTCGGCCAGGTGCGCAATGGGTTTGCGCGTGTGCGCAAACGGAAACCACAGCCGGTCCTTCACGCCAAAGCCCGAGTGGCAGTCCAGCGCCATGCTGAAGGGGCGCGCCAGCAGCTGGGCCGTGGCCACCTCGCACAGCGCCTGGCTCTCGGCCTCCATGGGGTCGCCCAGGCGCCCCCGGTACCAGGGCAGGCCCGCGCTCACCCGCTGCCCGCCCACCCACAGCGGCACGCGGTCCACGGCGTCCACCGGGGCGTTGCGCATCAGGTCCACCCCGCGCGGGTTGGCCCGCGTGGCCGACCACATGCCGCCCGGGTTGACGATGGGCATGAAGACCAGGCGCACCTGCTCCAGCTGCCGGTGCAGGGTGGTGTCCCATTGAAGGCGCATGACCACGTTCTGCAGGTAGGCGATGACCACCTCGGCCCCGATGCGCTCCAGCCCGTGCACGCCGCCAAAAAAGCCCACCGCAGGCACATCCAGCGCCGGGTTGCCCACACCAATGGCGTAGACCGGAAACCGCTCGCCGGTGGCCACCTGCACCTGCCGCACCACCTGCACATCGAGATGGGGCGCGCCCTGCTCCAGGATTTTTTCCAGTGCCAGAAGCTCGGGCAGCATGTGCAGAGGGGTTTTTCAGGAGGGATGGCAAGGACTCACCGCAAGAGGATAGCGCCCGCCAGCACGCCCGGGTGGGCAAACAGGCGCGTGGCGGGGCCGCTGTTGGGTTCATGCGAACCGACGCAAAACCGTCACACAACGGCGGTAACTTGCCCTGCAGATCGCCACGGTCTTCCTTCAACCTCCCTACGAAAGAGGCGCACCATGCTCTGGAAATTGCTCGGATTGCAGCGGCTGCTGGATCAGCTGTTCGATGAAGGGGGCTGGCTGAGCTTTGACCTGCCCCGCACCCACGAATGGGCGTGCGACGGAGCCTTTGACGATGCACCGGCCGCCGCGCAGGACTGAGGCCTACCGCTGGGCCGTGGGCCGGGGCATGCTGGTGTGCGCCCTGGCCTGGGGGTTGGTGGAGCTGCTGGCGCTGCAGCGCTCGCGCTTTCAGCAGTGGCGCCAGCGGCAGCAGGCCGCCATCCACCACCACTGAGCGGGCCAGGCAGAAAGCCGGGCAAGGCGCTCAGTCTGGCGACACTGAAGCTGCCACGGCCCGGTTGCGCCCCGCATTCTTGGCCTGGTACATCGCCGCATCGGCGGCGGACAACAGGGCATCCAGCCCCCAGCCCCCGTGGGCCGAGTCCGCAATCCCCAGGCTCACCGTCACGCGCACCTCGGGGTCGGCCGTGCCCATCACCTGCGCTGCGGCCACCTTCTCACGCAGGCGATTGGCAAACTGCAGGCCCTGCTCCCGGTTGCAGTGGCTGAGCAGCAGCACAAACTCCTCGCCCCCAAAACGCGCCGCCAGATCGCCCTCGCGCAGTTCGGCGCGCACCACATCGGCCACCGCCAGCAGCGCCTTGTCGCCCGCGGCGTGGCCCAGGCTGTCGTTGAGCTGCTTGAACCAGTCCACATCCAGCACCAGCACAGCCATGTCAACGCCGTAGCGCGTGGCTTGCGCCAGGGCGGTGCGCGCCTGGGTGATGAAGGCACGGCGGTTGGGCAGGCCCGTGAGGTAGTCGGTTTCGGACTGCTCCCTGAGCTGCTCGATGAGCAGGTCGCGCTCGCGCTCCAGGTCCTGGCGCCGGCGGGTCTGGCCCTGCAGCGCGCGCACCGCACCGATGACCGCCGACATCTCGTCGTCGGCCAGGGGGACGGGCAAAGGCGCCTGCAGGTCGTTGTTGGCCAGCGCTTTCAGGGCCCGCGTGGTCTTGGCCAAGGGCTGCAGCACGCGGTGCTGGATCACATACAGCGCGCCGCCCAGCACCAGCAGCAGCGCCCCGGAGCCCGCCAGCGCCCAGACCAGCACCCGCAGCGCGCGCCGGTGTTCCTGCTGCGCGCGGTCGCGGGCCTGGGCCAGCAGCGCATCGCGCAGCGCCAGGATGGGGTTCATCTCGGGCACATACAGGGCCGCGAACTCGGCGGCCGACAGGCCGTAGTGGCCCTCCCCATCGCCCTGCGCCAGCACCTGGCCCAGCAGCTCCTGCGCCACACCAAAGTACCTCGCCTCCACCGTGCTCCACGCCTGCGACACCGCTTGGGCCTCATCCGGCAGCTGCAGCCGCAGCTCTACCAGCGTGCGCAACTGCGCAATGCGCCCCCGCGTCTCGTCAATGGCTCGGCGCTCGGCCGCAGAAAACGGCTGCGCCTTGACCAAGGCCGCTGTGAAATGGGAACCCAGCAGGCCTGCGTATTCGCGCAGCGCTGCGGCCAGGCGCGCGCCCTGCACATCGTCGCCCAGTGCGGGGTAGGCGTGCTGGGCGGCACTGGCCAGTGGGTTGGTCACCGGCGACAGCAGGGGCACCACGGCCACCATGCCCTGCACAGCGTCGCGGATGGCCTCGGCCGAGCGCTGCGCTTGCGGCAGCGCCAGCACCTGGTCCACATCTGCGCGGGCCTGTACCAGCGCACTGCGCGCGGTCTGCAGACTCTGCACCAAGTGGATGCCGTCGGCGGTGGAACGGGGTGCGGCCGCCACGGCCTGCCGCAGGGCCTCGAACGCCTGGTCAGTGCGCGCCCGCGCCTCCTGCAACGCCTGGACGCGCGGCTGCGCCATGGGCAAAGCATCGCCCAGCGCGCCATTGGTGGGCCCACGTTCGCGCGACACCATCTCCACCGCCACCAGCCCGCGTCGCAGCTGCTCCAGCAAGCGCAGGCTTTCCGACGCCTTGTGCACCGATTGCCATTCGGTGGTGGCCAGGCGCCCCACCAGCACCATCGTGGCCACCAGAACCAGGGCCCCCAGCAGGTGGAGCATTCGACTGAGTTGCATGAACAAACAAGCGCTTTGCGGGCACCACACCAGAAAAGGAAAACTGCACCAGGCAGCGCAGGAAAGGCCGCCCCTGCGCGCTGCGGCCTGCCAGGATTGTATGAAGGCTGGTCGGGGAGACCTTTCCCGGGCGGCCGTGGACTGCTGTGGCCCGACCCACCAGGCGCTCCGAGGCATCTGCTTGTGTGCGTTCAACACACCTCGGCACTGCCCCCCAACCCCCCAGTGCGGCCCACACCATGCCCCACGGCACAGGGCCATGCAGAAGCCTCAGACACCGGCAGGACATGCCCTCTATCGGTCTGGGCGTTCTCGCACCTAAAATCACGCAGGCTCTCGACAAATCGGAGAGGGCTGATCGCAATCCAAACCAACGAAGAAACAATCATGGCAACTGCAAAGAAAGCTCCAGCACCCGCAAAGAAAGCCGCCGTCAAGGCCGCAGCACCCGCAGCCAAAAAGGCTGCTCCCGCCAAGAAGGCCGCAGCCCCCGCTGCCAAGCCTGCAGCAGCGGCCCCCGCAGCGCTCAAGCCCATCAAGACGGCTTTCAACAAGACCACGCTGGTGGCCCATCTGGCCGAGCAATCGGGCGTGGAACCCAAGGCCGCCAAGGCTGTGCTGGCAGCCCTCGAAGCCGCCATCCTGGGCTCGGTGCACAAGAAGGGCTCTGGCGAATTCACGCTGCCCGGCGTGCTGAAGATCGGCCTGCAGCAAGTGCCTGCCAAGAAGAAGCGCTTCGGCAAGGACCCCTTCACCGGTGAAGAGCGCTGGTTCCCCGCCAAGCCCGCATCGGTCAAGATCAAGACCCGCGCGCTGAAGAAGCTCAAGGACGCAACGGCCTGATCAGGCCTTTGGTTCTTGCAGGCCGTACCGGCCTGCGTGCATGGGCCCTGCCCCATGCACGCCCCCCGCCCCCCCCGCCCCTCTCCCCGGACAGTCAGCCGGTGATCACACCCGCAGCAGCGGGTTCGGCGTAGAGCGCAGCCACCGCTGCTGCGCGGCGTGACAACACAGCCCCCTGGTTGATATAGCCCTTGTCGGTGATTTCCCCCGCGTCAGCATCGGGCGGCTCCCGCATCACCAGCGCCCGTGTGGGGCATTGTGAAGACCCCGCGCCCGCATTGCGCCGCGCATGCATCAGCGCGCGCAAGGCCGCTTCCAGCCTGCCCGTATCGGCCACACCTGCTGCCGATGGGAACACCAGCATCCCCACCTCGTCGCGGTTGTGGCCCGTGAGCACGATGTCCTGCACCAGCGGCGCAAGCTGCGACACCAGCTCCACCCGCAATGTGCCCACCGACACCCAGCTGCCGCTGGACAGCTTGAAATCTTCGGCCACGCGCCCGTTGAACACCACGCCCCGCTCGGGCCGGTCGGCGTCGGCCAGATAGCCTGCGTCGCCAATGCGGTAGAAGCCCTCGCTGTCGAAAGCAGCGGCAGTTTCGCTGGGCGCGTTGCGGTAGCCCGCAAACACCGAAACACCTTTGACCCGCATCTCCAGCTTGCCGCCGTTGGGCACCAGCTTGAGTTCCAGCCCTGGCAGCGGCGCGCCAATGCAGCCCGCACCCTCCAGGCGCCAGTGGGCGGTGGTCACGGCGGGTGCGGTTTCGGTGGCACCCCACGAGGTAGTCAGCCACAGGGGCCGTGCCGGACGCACCCGGTGGGCCAGCGCCTCCAGCCGCTGCCAGGTGGAGGGGGCCAGTGCGGCCGCCGCATAAAAGGCCAGACGCACACGCGCCAGCACCTGCGCGGCCAGGGCGTCATCGGCCTCCAGAAACGGCAGCAGCATGTCGAAACCCCGGGGCACATTGAAGAGCATGGTGGGCTGCACGTCGCGCAGGTTGCGCACGGTTTTGTCGATGAGCCCCGGCACCGGTCGGCCTTCGTCAATGTAGAGCGTGCCACCGTGGCACAGCACCATGTTCAGGTTGTGATTGCCACCGAAGGTATGGCTCCAGGGCAGCCAATCGACCAGCACCGGCTTTTCGTGGGCCAGAAAGCGCCAGGTCTGGGCCATCATCTGCTGGTTGGCACACAGCATGCGGTGGGTGTTGATGACCACCTTGGGCCGCCCGGTGGAGCCGGAAGTCAGCAGGTACTTGGCATGGCCATCGGCGTCCAGCGCTTCAAACGCCTCGCGCACGGCAGGTGTCTCCTGCCCGCGCTGCAGCTGCTCAAACGCCAGCGCGCCTGCACAGCGGTCGGCATGGCGGCTGAAGACCTTCACCACCTCACCGCCGTAACCGGCCAGCGCTGACGCGTAGACCTGCGCATCGGAGGCGTAGACCAGGCTGGGCTCCAGCACCGCCAGCATGCTGTGCAGGCGGCTAGGGTCCTGGGAGCGCGCGTAGGCGCTGGACATGGAGCAGGGTGTGATGCCCACATGCATGGCCGCCAGCATGAGCACCGCATGGTCCACCGCGTTGTCGGACAGGATGGCAATGGGGCGCCCGGCGGGCAGCTTCAGGTCCAGCAGCGACTGGGCCACCGCACCCACTTCGCGGCGCAGTTGTGCGTAGCTCAGGCCACGCCATTGCTCGCCGCCCGCATCGCGCTCGGCCAGGGCCAGCGTGTCGGGCGTCTCCTGCGCCCAGCGTTCCAGCCATTCGCCCACGCAGCGGGCATAGGGGCGCAGGGCCTCGGGGGAGCGCAGCGTGAACGCGCCATCGTCCAGGGACCGGCGCAGCGTGCGCGGCGGCGCGATCTGATCTTCGTCGTCAAGGAATGCAGGGTGCATGGTGTTGTCTCGCAGGATTTTTTCTGTGTGCAGGGCGCATCAGTCCAGCGCACCCGACGATTGCTTGGCGCGCAGCAGGTCGATCAGCAGCGCATCGCGCGCGCGGGCCAGCTCAGTGGCTTGCCGCGTGCCCAACGCCTGCGCCACCCCATCGACCACCTGGTGTTGCAGGGCCGCATCCATGGACGGGGCCCCCAGGTCGCGCCACCAGTCCTCGATGGGCCCGCCCAGGTGGGCCAGCAGGTGCGCAATGCCGCCCTCGCCGCCCGACAGGTGCAGATTCATGAACGGCCCCATCAGCGCCCACCGCAGGCCGGGGCCCTGGGCGATGGCGGTGTCGATGTCGCTGACGGTGGCTACGCCCTCGTTCACGAGGTGAAAGGCTTCGCGCCAGAGCGCGGCCTGGAGGCGGTTGGCAATGTGCCCCTTGATCTCGCGCCGCACATGGATGGGGCGCTTGCCAATGTGGGCGTAGAACGCCATCGCCTGCACCACAGCCTCGGGCTCCGTTTGCTGGCCCCCGCCTACCTCCACCAGCGGAATCAGGTGCGGCGGGTTGAACGGGTGGCCCAGCACCACCCGCTCAGGCCGCGCGCAGGCTTGCTGGATGTCGCTGATGGCCAGGCCCGAGGTGCTGGATGCCAGGATCGCGTGGGCAGGCGCTGCCGCATCCATGCGGCGAAACAGCTCCACCTTGGCGTCCAGCCGCTCCGGCCCGTTCTCCTGCACAAAGTCGGCCTGCGCCAGCGCGTCCTCCAGCCGGTCATGCCAACGCAGGCGATCCAGGTGGGCTCCGTCCGCCAGCCCCTGGCGCGACAAAGCCTCCCAGTGCGCGGCCACAGCCGCACGCAGGCGCTCCTGCGCGCCTGGCGACGGGTCCCAGGCATCCACGTCCAGACCACGCGCCAAGAAGTACGCAGCCCAGCTCGCGCCGATGACACCGGTGGCCACCACGGCCACGCGCTTCACAGTCAGGTCCATGCGATGGGTTCCTCGTGCGATCAAGACTCAGCCGTGAAGCCGACCTTCTTGACAAGCGGGCCCCAGCGCTCGAACTCGGCTTGCTGCGATGCCTGCATCTCGCCGGGGGTGGAACCCTTGGCGATCAGCCCCACCACGGCCAGGCTGTCGATGACGGCCTTTTCCTTGATGGCAGCGTTGATGGCCGCGTTGGCGGCCGCCACCACGGCAGCGGGCGTGCGGGCCGGGGCGTAGAAGCCAAACCATTCCTCGGTCGTGAGCTCTGGAAAGCCCTGCTCGGCAAACGTGGGCACCTCGGGTGAGAACGGGGAGCGCGCCTGGCCCGAAGTCGCAATCAGCCGCAGTTTGCCGGCCTTGTGGTTGGGGATGAAATCGCCGCTGGGCGTGACCATGGAGGCGATCTGCCCACCCACCACATCCGTGACGCCCGGGATGGAGCCCCGGTAAGGCACATGCTTGAGTTCCACCCCGTTGTTCAGCCCCAGCAGAGCGCCAATGAAGTGCGGCGTGGAGCCTGCTGCGGGCGAGCCGTAGTTGGCCAGCACCGGGTTGGCCTTGGCCCAGGCCAGGAAGTCCCTCACCGTTTTGACCGACGCTGGCACCAGCGGCCCCACAGCCAGACCATGGTGCATCACCGCAGCAATCGACACCGGCACGAAGTCCTTCACGGGGTCGTAGCTCAGCTTGCTGTAGATGTGGGGATAGATCGATGTACACGAGAACGGCGAGAGCGTAAGCACAGAGCCGTCCGCAGGAGCCCCCTTGAGCGACTCCAGCGCAATGCGTCCACCTGCGCCGGGCTTGTTCTCCACCACAGCAGGGTTGCGCGTGTAGGGCGAGCCTGCCAGCTTCTCGCCCACCCGGCGCGCCACGCTGTCCCCTGCACTGCCCGCCGGAAATCCGTAGAGGACCTTGACCTGATCCAGCGCCTGGGCCTGCGCAGCGAGGGGCGACAGGGCTGCCAGCGCCGCTGCGCTGCCCATTTGGTTCATGAAGTGGCGGCGTGTGTACATCATCCTGTGTCTCCTGCGGGTGGTTTGTTGTGGCGATGAAAAGAGGTGCGGCTCAGTGGTGCACCAACGCGGATCTGGCGGCCGACAGGCCACGCCCTGAGCCAAGGGCTGTGGTGTCAAAGACCTTGCGTTGGGTCATCACGGTGCGTAACGGAAAATGCCAGTGCTGCAGATTATTTTTTCCCGACCCCGCCCATTCAGTCATCCCGACGACATTTGGACTCAGGGTATACGTGGGTCTGTCTTTTGAACGGTGCAGCAAGCAGGAGAATGCCCACCATGTTGGTCAAAGTGACGCCCCCCACCATGGACGATCTGCTCGCAGCGTCTGCCTGGTTTCCTCTGCTGGACAGCGGCGCGCAGGCGCGTGTGCGTGATGAGCTGCGCGAGGTGGATGTGCCACAGGGGGGCGCGCTGTGCCGACGCGGCGAAAAGCCCGTGCACTGGTACGGCGCCATCGAGGGCTTGCTCAAGTGGACGGTGACCTCGGGCGACGGCCGCTCGGTCACACTGGGCGGGCTGTCGGCGGGCAGCTGGTTTGGCGAAGGCACGCTGCTGCGCGGCAGCCCGCGCACGGCCGACATCATTGCGCTGCGCCCCAGCCGCGTTGCGCTGATGCCGGTGGAGACCTTCGAGTGGCTGCACGCCACCGAGCGCAGTTTCGACCACTTTCTGCTGCGCCAGATCAACGAGCGCATGCACTGGTTCCTGGGCAACTTCACGGCCCACCACCTGCTCGACACCGACAGCCAGGTGGCCCGGGCGCTGGCGGGCCTGTTCCACCCCTGGCTGCACCCGGGCAGCGATACGCACCTGCAAGTCTCGCAAGAGGAAATCGCCAACCTCTCGGGCGTGTCACGCCAGCGCTGCAACGCGGCATTGAAACGCCTGCAAGCGGCGGGCCTGCTGGAGATCGAATACGGCGGCATCACGGTCACCAACCTGGAGGGCCTGCGCCGCCGGGTGGAGTAGCCGCGCCGCTACAACGGCTTGCAGCGTGGGATGCGCTTCACGAATCAGAGGCCGCGATGAAGGCCACGGTGGCCGCGATCACCGCCTCGGGCTGATCCCGGTGCGGGGAATGCGCGCAGTCAGGCAGCTCCAGCAACCGGGTGCCCGGTACCTGCCGTGCAATGCCGCGTATCTGCGCCAGCGTGCCGTACTCGTCGTCCAGCCCCTGGATGGCCAGCACGGGCGCACGGATGGCGGTGATCTCGGCCTCGATGTTCCAGGCGCGGAACGCAGGGTCCAGCCAGATGCGGTTCCAGCCCCAGAAGGCCGAGTTCGGGTCGTCGTGGTAGCGGCCCAGCTTCTGCGCCAGGTCGGTATGCAGGTAGGCATGCTTCGCACGCTCGATGTTCTCCACCGTCACGCCTTCCACAAAGATATGCGGGGCCAGCAGCACCAGGCCGCGTGTGCGCTCCGGACACCGCGCAGCGAACAGCAACGCGATGGAGGCACCGTCGCTGTGGCCGAACATCCAAGGCGCTTCCCGCACACCCAGCACATCCAGAAAGGCGGGGATCACCTCGTGCGCCTGCTGGTGCATGAAGTCCACGCCCCACACCTCGTCCGCCGCGCGCGGGGTGGACTGGCCGTAGGCGGGGCGCGAGAAGACGAGCCCCCGGAATCCCCCCGCTTCGCACAGCCGCTGCGGGAAGTCCTTCCACATCGCCACCGATCCCAGACCCTCATGGAGGAACACCACCAGCGGGGCCGCCGTGCGCTCGGGCGCGATCCACGCGTACTCCATCTCCACCGTGCGCTGCCGCCAGGTCACAGAGACCTTGCGCGGAGCATCCACCACGGCCGTCATGGCTGCGGCCCCTGCTCGCGCTCGCGCAGCCGAAAGCGCTGGATCTTGCCCGTCGCGGTCTTGGGCAGTTCGGGTACGAACTCGATGAGGCGTGGGTACTTGTAGGGAGCCAGACGTTCCTTCACAAAGGCCTTGAGGTCGTCTGGCGTGGCCGTTTGCCCTTCCTTGAGCACCACGAAGGCTTTGGTCTTGGTCAGACCATCGGCGTCCTGCGTACCGATCACGGCGGCCTCCAGCACCGCCTGGTGCTGCATCAGCGTAGCCTCCACCTCGAACGGCGAGACATAGATGCCGCTGACCTTGAGCATGTCGTCACTGCGCCCGGCGTAGGTGTAGTAACCCTCGGCATCGCGCACATACTTGTCGCCGCTCTTGGTCCATGTGCCCTGGAAGGTTTCGCGCGTCTTCTCGCGGTTGTTCCAGTACAGCAGCGCTGCGCTGGGGCCCTGGATGTACAGGTCGCCAATCTCGCCATCTGGCACCTCGCTCCCATCTTCACCACGCAGCGAGACCTCGTACCCTGGCACGGGCTTGCCCGTGGTGCCGTAGCGCACATCCCCCGGACGGTTGGACAGGAAGATGTGCAGCATCTCGGTGGAGCCAATGCCGTCGATGATGTCGCAGCCAAAGTGGGCCTTGAAGCGCTGCGCGATCTCGGCGGGCAGGGCCTCGCCCGCCGATGAACACATGCGCAGTGACACCGCGCTGCGTGGTGGCAGGCGGGGCGAGGCCAGCATGCCTGCAAAACCCGTGGGGGCCCCAAAGAACACGGTGGGCTGGTGCCGCGCCCAGCGCTCGAAGGTGGCATCGGGCGTGGGGCGTTCGGCCATCAGCACCACCGTGGCCCCCACCGACAAGGGGAAGGTGAGGCTGTTGCCCAGACCATAGGCAAAGTAGAGTTTGGCGGCCGAGAAGCACCGGTCCTGCTCGGTGAGGCCCAGCACCGGCTTGCCATACAGCTCGGCCGTCCACCACAGGTTGCCGTGGGTGTGGACCGTGCCTTTGGGCTTGCCTGTGGAGCCCGATGAGTACAGCCAGAAACCCGGCGCATCCGGCCCCGTGGCAGCGGGCGCCGACAGGGGCGCCACAGCAGTGATGGCAGCCCGCATGTCCAGCGCACCGCCGGGCAACGGCCCCTGCGGCTGCGACACCACCTGCAGGGCCACCTCGTTCGGCTGTCGGTGCATGGCGTCGTTCAGCACAGGCAGCAACACCCCCGACACCAGCACTGCCCGCGCGCGGCAGTGGGACAGCATGTAGGCATAGTCCTCCGGCTTGAGCAAGGTGTTGACGGCCACAGGCAGCACACCGGCGTACAGGCAGCCCAGAAAGGCCACGGGCCAGTCGCAGGTGTCGAGCATCAGCAGCAGCACCCGCTCCTCGCGCCGCACACCGGCCCCCGCCAGCACCGCCGCCAAGCGGCGCGCACGGTCCTCCAGGGCGCCATAGCTCAGGGTTTCATGGTCGTCGATGTAGGCAATGCGGTCGCCGCGCGCGCGGTTCAGCGCAAACAGGTGCTCCGCAAAGTTGAAATGCTCTGGCAGGCGGGTCATGGGGATGTCTCCGAGGTTCTTGTAGGGAAAGGGCCTGCGCAAAAAAAGGGGCTACGCCAGATCGGGCACACCCAGTGCCGCCAGCACTGCGGGGCTGGCCTGCACGGCGCTGCGCTGGTGGTAGAAGTCCAGCGCACGCAGCCCGCCCAGCTCGGCACCACCACCCGCACGGCCCGGGCCGCCGTGCTGCGACATGGGCATCACATTGCCATGGCCACTGTGGGCCTGCGCCACATCGGGCGTGACCACATGCACGCGGCCATGGCTGGCAGCCACGGCCAGTGCGGTCTGTGCCAGTGCGGATTCGTCACTGCCATAGAGCGAGGTGACCAGCGAGCCCTGGCCCCGGTGCGCCAGCGCGATGGCGTGCGCGCTGTCTCGGTAGGGCAGCAGCGTGGCCACGGGGCCGAAGACCTCCACGTCGTGCACTGATTGCGCGGCGTCGGCATCGCGTGCGCCCAGCAGCACCGGGCCGATGCAGGCGGCCACGGCCGGGTCGGCGTCCACCAGCGGCCGGTCGCGGCCATCGTGCAGCATTGTTGCCTGCGCCTGCAGCGCGGCCAGGCCTTCGCGCACAGCAGCCAGCTGGGCGCGGCTCACGAGCGATCCCATGCGCACGCCCTCGTTGCGCGGGTTGCCCACGCTGATACCGGCAAGCTTGGCACCAATGGCCTCGGCCGCCGCGTCGTACACCTCGGCGGGCACGAGGATGCGGCGGATCGCCGTGCACTTCTGGCCCGACTTCACGGTCATCTCGCGCACCACCTCGCGCACCAGCAGGTTGAAGGCCTCGCTGCCCGGCGCCTCGCCGGGCAGCAGCACGGCGCTGTTGAGGCTGTCGGCCTCGATGTTGGCGCGCACCGAGCGCTGGGCCACGGCCGGGTGCGAGCGGATCACGCAGGCCGTTTCGGCCGAACCGGTGAACGACACCACGTCGAAGGGCTGCAGCTCGTCCATCAACCCGGCAGAGCCGCCAGCGATGACCGACAGCGCGCCTGCGGGCAGCACACCGGCATCCACCACATCCTTGACCATGCGCTGGGTGAGCCAGGCGGTGGCCGTGGCCGGCTTGACGATGACAGGCACACCCGAGAGCAGGGCCGGAGCGGCCTTTTCCCACAGCCCCCAGGCCGGGAAGTTGAACGCATTGATGAACAGTGCCACGCCCTGCCGGGGCACCTGCAGATGCTGCGACTGGAAGACAGTCTCCTTGCCCAGCTTCACCGCGTCTCCGTCGCGCAGGGCACGCACATCGCCCAGTGCATCGCCCCATCGGGCGTATTGGCCCAGGGTGAAGATGGCGCCATCGATGTCCACGGCCGAGTCGTTCTTGACGGTACCGGCATTGGCCGTAGCGATCTCGTAGTAGCTGTCGCGATGGGACTGCAACACCTTCACCACAGCCGCCAGCATCGCGGCGCGCTCGCGGTAGGTGGCTGCGCGCAAGGCCGTGCCACCGGTATAACGCGCAAACGCAAATGCCTCGGCCAGGTCCAGCCCTGCCGCATCCACCCGCACCAGCGCGGTGCCCAGCACAGGGTCCCGCAACGCGGCGCCCGGCCCGGTTCCGTGTTGCCAGCGCCCTGCGGCATAGTTGGGGAGCAGTTCAGTCATGCGGGGCTTTCTTCAAGTAGGGGAAAGGAGTCGGCAACAGGTCGTCAGGCCAGCGTGGCGCCTACCGGGTGAAGTGGATCTGCCCCTCGGGCAGGAGGTAGAGCACGAGGGCGCGGCCCTGTGCCACCGTGGGGTGGTGCGCACTGCCGGGCGGGTAGACACACCAGCCAGCAGGGTGGCCATCAAAAGTCGCGCCCCGCGTGAGCGGCATGATCAAATCGATCTCGCCGTTCGGGTGCGTGTGGTGCGGGCCCGCCAGGTCCTGCATGTCCACCACATCCACCGAGAAGCGGTGCAAGGCGTCCTCGGGCTTGAAAACCCGGCCGTAGCGGATGCCACCGCCCTCCCGCTCGCACAACCAGCCTTCACGCACCCCCACCGTGCACGCGTCCTTGAGCCGCTCGTACACATCGCTCCCGGGGCCGTGGTTCTGGTTGAGCCAGCCCGCCAGCGCCGCATCCAGCGGCTGTCCAGCGATCTGGCCCGTCAACGTGGCAAGGGTCTGGTGAAATACGGCTTTGGTGGACATGGGTGTCTCAGGTGAGGGCATCAGGGGCGAAAGTGCAAAGGCAATGGTTTGATCCATGTCCTTGCGCCACCCCGAAACATGCAGTATGTTGCGCCACACGAACAATAGTTTCTGATTCAGTCAGCGTCAAGCACTATAGTGCATATTCGGTATTTTCCCTGAGCAAATACAGGGCGGCAATTGGCGCACAAGGATGGGTATGAACGAACAAGAAGAGGCAGGGACGGGTTTGCCAACGATTGCCACGGCCGCAACCACGACCGAGGAACCCAAGAACCCCGTGCTGGTGGCGCTGGGGGAGCGGGTGCGCAACCTGCGCGCGCAGCGGGGGTTGACCCGCAAGGCCGTGGCCGTGGCGGCCGACGTGTCCGAGCGGCACCTGGCCAACCTGGAGTACGGCACGGGCAATGCGTCCATCTTGGTGCTGCAGCAGGTGGCGGGCGCCTTGCACTGCTCGCTGGCCGAACTGATGGGCGATTTCACGACAAGCTCGCCCGAATGGCTGCTGATCCGCGAGCTGCTGGAGCATCGCAGCGAGCCCGAGCTGCGCCGCGTGCGCCTGGCCCTGCATGAGCTGCTGAGCGGCGGCAGCAATGACACAGCCCGGCACGGGCGCATCGCCCTGGTGGGCCTGCGGGGTGCAGGCAAGTCCACCCTGGGGCCCTTGCTGGCGCGTGCACTCGACGTGCCCTTCATCGAACTGAGCCGCGAGATCGAAAGCCTGGCGGGCTGCAGCGTGCGCGAGATCCACGACCTGTATGGCACCACGGCCTATCGCCGCTATGAACGCAGGGCGCTCGAAGAAACCATCCAGATCCACAGCGAGGTTGTGATCGCCACACCGGGCGGGATTGTGTCGGACCCCGCCACCTTCAACGAGTTGCTGGCGCACTGCACCACCGTCTGGCTGCGCGCAGCACCCGAAGAACACATGGGCCGCGTGGTAGCCCAGGGCGACATGCGCCCCATGGCGGCCAGCAGGGAAGCCATGGACGACCTCAAGCGCATTCTGGACGGGCGCGCCGCCTTCTACTCCAAGGCCGACATCACGATCGACACCTCGGGCCAGACGCCCGAGCAAAGCCTGGCCGCCCTGCACGCGGGCGTGCGCAAGGCTACAGCCCGGGCGGCCTGAGCCCCACACCTGCCACGCCCCACACAGGGTGTGGCCCTGTCCGCCCAGCGCCGCCCTTTCCACCACGCGCCACCTCCTGACGAATCACCGCACAAACATGCATTGACTTGCCTGTTGATATGCATCATGATGCATATCAACAGGCAAAACATGCATTATTTTGCACAAACCCATTCCAAGGAGACACCATGACCCACCCTGTGCAGCCCCCGTCCCGCGTGGACTACCGGACCGACCCCACGCAGTACCGCCACTGGAAGCTGGCCGTGGACGGCGCAGTGGCACGCCTGTCGCTCGACATTGCCGAAGACGGCGGCATCCGCCCCGGCTACAAGCTCAAGCTCAACAGCTACGACCTGGGGGTGGATATCGAGCTGCACGATGCCCTCAACCGCATCCGCTTCGAGCATCCACAGGTGCGCTCGGTCATCGTCACCAGCGCCCGGGACCGCATCTTCTGCTCGGGCGCCAACATCTTCATGCTGGGCGTCTCCAGCCACGCCTGGAAGGTGAATTTCTGCAAGTTCACCAACGAGACGCGCAATGGCATCGAGGATTCTTCGAAGCACTCGGGCCTCAAGTTCGTGGCCGCCGTGAATGGCGCCTGCGCAGGCGGCGGTTACGAGCTGGCTCTGGCCTGTGACGAGATCGTGCTGGTGGACGACCGGTCATCCGCCGTGTCCTTGCCCGAAGTGCCGCTTTTGGGCGTGCTGCCCGGCACCGGCGGCCTGACGCGCGTGACCGACAAGCGCCACGTGCGCCACGACCTGGCCGACATCTTCTGCACCAGCGTGGAGGGCGTGCGCGGCCAACGCGCGGTGGACTGGCGCCTGGTGGACCGCATTGCCAAGCCCGCCCAGTTCGCAGCCACGGTCAATGAAACCGCAGCGCGGCTGGCCGAAGGCAGCCACCGCCCCGCCAGCGCACAGGGCGTGGCGCTGACCCGGGTGGAGCGTGAAGAGAGCGCCGACAGCCTGCGCTACGCCCACGTGGGCGTGAACATCGACCGCACCCGCCGCACAGCCACCATCACGCTGAAGGCCCCCACTGGCGTGCAGCCTACGGACATCGCCAGCATCAAAGCCGCAGGGGCCGCCTGGTGGCCCCTGGCCCTGGCGCGCCAGCTGGACGATGCCATCCTGAACCTGCGCACCAACGAGCTGGACATCGGCACCTGGCTGCTCAAGACCGAAGGCGACGCACAGGCGGTGCTGGCCAGCGACGCCACGCTGATAACGCACCAGGACCACTGGCTGGTACGCGAAACCATCGGCGCGCTGCGCCGCACCTTCGCGCGGCTCGATGTGTCGTCGCGCAGCCTGTTCGCGCTGGTGGAGCCCGGCTCGGCCTTTGCGGGCTCCCTGGCCGAGCTGGCTTTTGCCGCCGATCGCACCTACATGCTGGCCCTGCCCGACGACACGGAACGCGCACCCAATATCACGCTCAACGAGTTCAACTTCGGCCTGCTGCCGATGGTGAACGACCAAAGCCGCCTGCAACGCCGCTTCTACGAAGAAGCCGCGCCACTGGAGGCCGCCCGCGCAGCCGTCGGCAAGGCTCTGGATGCCGACGCTGCGCTGGCGCTGGGCCTGGTGACTGCAGCCCCGGACGATATCGACTGGGACGACGAAATCCGCATCGCCATCGAGGAGCGCGCCGCCATGTCGCCCGACGCGCTCACAGGGCTGGAGGCCAACCTGCGTTTTGCGAGCAAGGAGAACATGGCCACTCGCATCTTTGGCCGCCTCACCGCCTGGCAGAACTGGATCTTCAACCGCCCCAACGCCGTGGGCGACAAAGGTGCGCTCAAGGTCTACGGCACCGGCCAGAAAGCTGGCTTTGATCTGAACCGCGTCTAGCCCCACCCCAACCGTTCGGTTTTCCATCCCGCGAGGAGACATCCATGAGCACCATCAACTACAGCGAGAAGATCCCCAACAACGTCAACCTGAGCGAAGACCGCACGCTGCAGCGCGCCCTGGAAGGCTGGCAGCCCAACTTCATCAACTGGTGGGACGACGTGGGCCCCGAGGGTTCGACCAACCATGAGGTCTATCTGCGCACCGCCGTGAGCGTGGACCCGAATGGCTGGGCACAGTTTGGCCACGTGAAGATGCGCGACTACCGCTGGGGCATCTTCCTGAACCCCGGCGATACCAACCGAGAGATCCACTTTGGCGACCACAAGGGAGAAAAAGCCTGGCAGGACGTGCCCGGCGAGCACCGCGCCAATCTGCGCCGCATCATCGTGACGCAGGGCGACACCGAGCCTGCATCGGTCGAGCAGCAGCGCCACCTGGGGCTCACCGCGCCCAGCATGTACGACCTGCGCAACCTCTTCCAGATCAACGTGGAAGAGGGCCGCCACCTGTGGGCCATGGTCTACCTGCTGCACAAGCACTTCGGCCGCGACGGCCGCGAAGAGGCCGAGGCGCTGCTGCAGCGCACCTCGGGCGACCAGGACAACCCGCGCATCCTGGGCGCGTTCAACGAGAAGACGCCCGACTGGCTCGCGTTCTTCATGTTCACCTACTTCACCGACCGCGATGGCAAGTTCCAGCTGTCGGCCCTGGCTGAGAGCGCGTTTGACCCGCTGGCACGCACCACCAAGTTCATGCTGACCGAGGAGGCCCACCACATGTTCGTGGGCGAGAGCGGCGTCTCGCGCGTGCTGTCGCGCACCGCGCAGGTGATGAACGACCTCAAGACCGACGACCCGGCCCAGGTGCGCGCAGCAGGCGCCATCGACCTCGGCACCATCCAGCGCTATCTCAACTTCCACTACAGCGTGACCATCGATCTGTTCGGTGCCGACCAGTCGAGCAACGCCGCCACCTTCTACAGCTCGGGCCTCAAGGGCCGCTACGAAGAAGGCAAGCGAGGTGACGACCACATCCTCAAAGGCCAGACCTACAAGGTGCTGGAAGTGGTCAACGGCCAGCTGCAGGAGAAGGACGTGCCCATGCTCAACGCCTTGAACGAGGTGCTGCGCGACGACTTCATCAAGGACTCGATGGCCGGGGTGGGCCGCTGGAACAAGGTGCTGGAGAAAGCCGGCATCCCCACGCGCCTGGTCGTACCACACAAGGCCTTCAACCGCCAGATCGGCGCCCTCGCGGGCATCAAGATGTCGCCCGATGGCCGCGTGGTGAGCGAAGCGGAATGGACGGCGCGCAAGGCCGAATGGCTGCCCACGCCGGAGGACTTTGCCTTTGTGGCCTCGCTGATGGGGCGTGTGGTCGAGCCTGGCAAATTTGCGGGCTGGATTGCTCCCCCGGTGATGGGCATCAACCGCCAACCCGTGGACTTTGAATACGTCCGGTTCGGCTGACCCACCCACACACCAGCGTTGCCCCGTTGCCCATACCAGGAAGCAGGGCAACATGGGCCGGGGCCCCACGTTTTTGCCGATAGCGCACCCCGCCCGCCTCCCGGTACAACCCCATACCGACCGCGAGGCCTTCAGGAGAACAACCATGGATATGGCCGTCCAGACCGCCGTCATCAAGCAGCACCTGATCGACCCCGAGATCTGCATCCGCTGCAACACCTGCGAGGCCACCTGCCCGGTAGGTGCCATCACACACGACGACAACAACTACGTCGTGCGGGCCGATGTGTGCAACGGCTGCATGGCCTGCATCTCGCCCTGCCCCACAGGCTCCATCGACAACTGGCGCACCATGCCCCTGGCGCGCGCATACACGATTGAGGAGCAGTTCACCTGGGAAGAGCTGCCGCCCGAACTCCCGCCCGATGCGCTGGCCGCCGAAGGTGTTGTGCCGCCCGTGGATGCCGTACCTACCTCCGGCCCTGTCGCGCCCGTGGAGCCGGGCACGCAAGCGTTCCGCTCGGCCCAGTACGGCGCCACGGTGCCGCCCTGGTCGGCTGCCCACCCTTACACCAACCTGTTCCCGCCCAAAAGCCCTACCGAAGCCACCGTGGTCGGCAACTTCAACTGCACCGAGACGGGCTTCGAGAACGAGACCCACCACGTGGTGCTGGACTTTGGCAGCATGCCGTTCCCGGTGCTGGAGGGGCAGTCCATTGGCATCATCCCACCCGGCACCGATGCACTGGGCAAGGCGCACCACGCGCGCCAATACTCCATCGCCAGCCCGCGCAACGGCGAGCGGCCCGGGTACAACAACCTGGCCCTGACGGTGAAGCGCGTGACGCAGGACCATGACGGCCACCCTGTGCAGGGGATCGCCTCCAACTACATCTGCGACCTGAAGGTGGGCGACAAGGTGCAGGTGGTGGGGCCGTTTGGCAGCTCCTTCCTCATGCCCAACCACCCCCGCTCGCACATCGTGATGATCTGCACCGGCACCGGCAGCGCCCCCATGCGCGCCATGACCGAGTGGCGGCGGCGCCTGCGCAACAGCGGCAAGTTCGAGGGCGGCAAGCTGATGCTGTTTTTCGGAGCCCGCACGCAGCAGGAGCTGCCGTACTTTGGCCCGCTGCAGAACCTGCCCAAGGATTTCATCGACATCAACCTGGCGTTCTCACGCACCGCCGGGCAGCCCAAGCGCTATGTGCAGGACCTGATGCGCGAGCGCGCCGCCGACCTGGCCGCGCTGCTGCGGGACGGCAGCAGCCACTTCTATGTGTGTGGCCTGAAAAGCATGGAAGAAGGCGTGGTGATGGCCCTGCGCGACATTGCCAGTGAAGCCGGGCTGGACTGGGACACGGTGGGCGCGGCCCTGCAGCGCGAGGGCCGCCTGCACCTGGAAACCTACTGAGCCCCTGCCCCTTGGCGGGACCGTCAGCACTGCTGGCCAAGGCCCGCCAGCCCTCCCAGGGTCATAGCGCCCCCGGTGCAAGGATCCCGCCGCAACGCTGCGCCATTTTCCCCTCTTTCCAAGGGGTTCCGGACATGTAACACCTGCAACGCCCTCCCAGCCCGGGCGGGCCGGTTCGGCGTTCCTGCGAAAATAGCGGGCTTTGCCCACTGGGGACCCGTTCCCTGATGCCCCCGCACCCGGAGCGATCCGGTGCGGGGTGCCAGCACAGTGAATGGCCTCCACGGGATGTACCTGCACCACCGACTCAACAGCTCACGCCTTGTTGTCCTGCTCCAACAATGGGCGCGGGACGATGGCGCGCGGGCAACGCAGTTACCGCAGCCCGATGTGGCGCACACGCTGAGCCAGTGGCTGGGCACGGTGGACGCCGTACAGCTCAGCCGGGCGCTGCATGCCATCGAATCCTTGCCAGAGGCAGGACGCACAGGGGCAGAACCCGGCATGGCCATCGACCTGGCCGCACTGGACCGTTTTGTCCAGAAAGCCCAGGCGGACCTGTCCGCACTGCTCACGGCCCGGGCCGCAGCCCCCAAGCCCCTGCGCGCACGGGCCGACAACACCCCCGTGGCGCTGCCCGACCCCGAAGCCGATGCAGACTTTGGTGCCCATGCCCCCCGCTACCTGGAGCTGCAGCGGCAGATGGACACGCGCCTGCTGGCCTTGCGGGCCCAGGTGCGCCATGCCATCGCCAAGGGCCGCCCCGCCCTGCGGCAGCTGGCGGCCCTGGATGCCGTCATGGAGCAGATGCTGGGCGCGCGCGAGCAGCGGCTGTGGGCGTCGTTGCCCAGCCACCTGGAGCGCCGCCTGGCCTACCGCCACCAGGCGCACCAGCAGGCGCTGCAGGCCCGGGGCCTGGCCGATGAGCCGCACCGCTGGCGCCAGCCAGGCGGCTGGCTGTGGGCTTTTGAACAAGACATGCAGGCGCTGCTGCTGGCCGAGATGCAAGTGCGCCTGCTACCCATCACGGGGCTGCTGGAAGCCGCCCACAACGAGAAAACAGGACAACAGGAATGAACAAGAGTGTGATGCCCGCCGTCTTCGCCGTGGGCCTGGCGGCCGTGGGCTGGGTGGGCTGGGGCTTTGTCGGAACCAGCCCCCTGGCGCTGGCCATGACGGCGGTGATTGGCGCGGTCTATGTGCTGGGGGCCTATGAGCTGTGGCAATTCCGCGCCGCCACCCAGTCCCTGGGGCGCGCGCTGACCGACGGCACGGCAGGACCAGCACCGCTGGCCGACCTGAACGGCTGGCTGGGCCGCCTGGCCCCCGCGCTGCGCCACCCCGTGCGCCAGCGCATCGAAGGCGAGCGTGTGGCACTGCCAGGCCCCGCCCTCACGCCCTACCTGGTGGGCCTGCTGGTCATGCTGGGCATGCTGGGCACCTTCCTCGGCATGGTGATCACCTTCAGCGGCACCATGTCTGCGCTGGAAACCTCGTCCAGCCTGGAGTCGATCCGCGCCGCGCTGTCGGCGCCCATCAAGGGGCTGGGCCTGTCGTTTGGCACCTCGGTGGCCGGTGTGGCCGCCTCGGCCATGCTGGGCCTGCTGTCGGCGCTGAGCCGCCGCGAGCGGCTGGCGGCCGTGCGCCTGCTGGATGCCCACATCCCCACCCTGTTCCGCCCCTTCTCGCCCGCCCATCGGCGTGACGAGATGCTGCACGCCCTGCAGACACAGGCCCAGGCCCTGCCCCTGATCGCTGAGCGCCTGCAGGGCCTGGCGGAAGGGCTGGAGCGGCGCAACGAACAGCTGGGCACCCAGCTGGTGACGCAGCAGCAAGAATTTCACCGCGAAGCCGCTGCCGCCTACACCCAGCTGGCCAGCGCCGTGGGCACCTCGCTGCAAGACAGCCTGGGCGCCAGTGCACGCCAGGCCGGAGAGGCCATCCGCCCCGTGGTGGAGCAAGCCATGGCCACCCTGGCCCAGGAGGCCCAGCGCTCGCACGACCGCCTGCGCGCCACCACCGATGCGCAGATGCAGGCGCTGTCGGGCCAATGGGAGGGCACGGCCCGCCAGGTGGCCGACACCTGGACCACCGCCTTGCAAAGCCACAGCCAGACCCAATCCACGCTGGTGGCCCAGCTGGAGCAGTCCCTGCAGACCGTGACCCAGGCGTTTGACCAGCGCTCCAGCGCCCTGCTGGCCTCGCTGCAGGCATCGGCCACCCAGTTGCAAGCCACCCAGGCCGCCGCCGACGCGCAGCGCCTGGAAGGCTGGCGCGACGCCTTGAACGGCATGGCCACCACACTCGCCGCCGAATGGCAGCAGGCCAGCGCTCAGACGGTGGCACAGCAGCAGGGCGTGGGCCAGGCGCTGGAGGGCGCTGCCGCGCAGATCGGCCACACCCTGCACAGCGCCACCCAGGCGTTCGACCAGCGCGCAGACGCCCTGCTCGCCGCCCTGCAAGACACCGTGGCCCAATCGCACGCGGCCCAGCTGGCGGCCGACCAGCAGCGCACGGAGGGCTGGAGCCGCACCATGGAAGGCCTGGCCAGCACCCTCAGCGCCGAATGGCAGCAGGTGGGCGCACACACCGTGGCGCAGCAGCAGGCAGCCTGCCAGGCACTCGAAGGCACGGCCACCCAGATCGGCCACACGCTGCAAACCGCCAGCCAGGCACTCGACCAGCGCTCCAGCGCCTGGCTGGAGGCCCTGAACAACACCGTGGCCCAATCGCACACCACCCAGCTCGCCGCCGACCAGCAGCGGCTGGAGGCCTGGAGCCGCTCCATGGACGGCATGGCAGGCGCCCTGACGGCCGAGTGGCAGCGTGTGGGCGAGCAAGCGGTGGCCCAGCAGCAGGGCGTGTGCCAGGCGCTGGAGGCCACCGCCACCCAGGTCACCGAGCGCATGACCGAGCAGGTGGCGCGCACCCTGGGCAGCACGGCGGCGCTGATGGAGCAGTCGGACACCCTGCTGCGCACGCGCCTTGCCACCGAGGCCCAGTGGGTGCAGGCCCAGGGCCAGCGCATGGACGAACTCACCAGCGTGTGGCGCACCGAGCTGCAGGCCCTGCGCGATGCCGAAGCCCAGCGCGGCCAGGCCGCCGTGGAGCGGCTCGACACGCTGCAGGCCGCCGTCGCACAGCACCTGGCCACGCTCGGGTCGGCGCTGGAGGCGCCGCTCACGCGCCTGCTGCAGACCGCATCCGACGTGCCGCAGGCGGCGGCCGAGGTCATCACCCAGCTGCGCCAGGAAATGGCGCGCATGAGCGAGCGCGATAACACCGCGCTGGCCGAGCGCACCGCCATGGTGGAGCAGCTGGGCACCCTGCTGCACGCGGTGAACGATGCCGCCGTGCAGCAGCGCGCGGCCATCGACGCCCTGGTCGGCTCCGCCGCCCGGGTACTGGAACAGGCGGGCGACCAGTTTGCCCAGGCGCTGGGCGCACAGGCTGGCAAGGTGGACGAAGTGGCCGCCCATGTGGCTGCCAGCGCGGTGGAGCTGTCCAGCCTGGGCGAGGCTTTCGGCCATGGCGTGGGCCTGTTCAGCGCCAGCAACGACAAGCTGGTGGAAGGCCTGCAGAGCATCGAGGGCGCCATCAGCCAGTCGATGAACCGCAGCGACGAGCAACTGGCCTACTACGTGGCCCAGGCGCGCGAGGTGATTGACCTGAGCATCAGCGCCCAGCAGGGCATTGTGGAAGACCTGCGCAGGCTGCATGGCAACGCGGGCCGACCTGCCAGCGTGGCCGCAGCCGCTGTTGAGGGAGCCGCCGCGTGACCGGCCTGGACGACACCCTGGATGACAGCGCCGAGCAAACGGCCCCCGTGTGGGCCGTGTTCGGCGACCTCATGGCCGGTTTGCTGGGCGCGTTCGTGCTGATCCTGGCCGGGGTGCTGGTGGTGCAGATCGACCTGGTGGCCAGCCTCAAGCAGGAGGTGGAAAAGCGCCAGCAGGAGGAACAGCGCCGCATGGCGCTGGAGAAAGCCCTGGCCATTCCGCTGGCCAGCGGCCGCGTCACGGTGAACAACGGCCGCATCGGCATCAGCGGCAGCGTGCTGTTTGCCACGGGCTCCGACGAGCTGCGCCCCGAAGGCCGCCAGCTGCTCAAGAGCCTGGTGCAGCCCCTGCAGGTCTACCTGCGCGAGCGCGATGAAATGCTGATGGTGAGCGGCTTCACCGACAACACCACGCTGCTGCGCGGCCCCCACCAGCGTTTTGCCGACAACCTGGAGCTGTCGGCCCAGCGGGCCCTCACGGTGGCCCGCGCGCTCATCGACGAGGGCATGCCCTCGTCCCAGGTGTTTGCCGCCGCCTTTGGCGCCGAGCAGCCCGTGGCCGACAACGCCGATGAAAAGGGTCGCGCACAGAACCGGCGCGTGGAAATGGCCCCGGTGCCCAAGGCCTCGAACACACCAGCCCCGCACCATGAATGAACAGCCCGGCGAGGCCATGCTGGAGACGCTGCGCGCCGAAGGCTTACAGCGCCACAACCCGGCCCGCTTCCACTACCTGGAGGTGTTGGCGCAGCGCCTGCCGGGCCAGCCCGCAGCCGTGCAGCAGGTGCTGGCGCAGCGGCTGGAGCAGGCCGTGGCCACCTATGCCTGCGAGGCCCGGTCTGCCGCCACCGCAGCGGCGGCACCCGGCACGGGGGCGACCCCGGCAACCGCTGCGCCATCCCCCCTGGCCCGGCTCAACCGCGAGCTGATGGCCCGCGCATCGGCCGAGCCCCATGCCGCCGCCACCGACCCCTTGCACGCCAGCGCAGGCACACACCTGCCCGACATGAAAAGCGTGCGCCAGTTCAGCGAGGTCTGGTCCAAGATCTCGGCCGAGCAGCAGGTGGTGCAGGCCCTGCACCGGGGGCCCGAAAACGCGGGCCCGCTGAACTCGCACAAGCTGGTGCTGCGCTCGCTGAGCCTGATGCGCGCGCTGTCGCCCGACTACCTGCGGCGCTTCATGTCCCAGATGGACGCCCTGCTGTGGCTCGACCAGGCAGGCACCCGGGCGCCCGCACAGGCCGCGCGCGCCCCGCGCAAGGGGCGCGGCAAGGTCTAAGCCCCCTCCCTGGCAGCCCTGGCTACACCGGCCCCGGGCTCACCGGCCGCGCAGCACTCTCCAGCAGCCACAGCGCCGTGCGCGCACGGGTCATGGCCACGTACAGCATGTTGCGCTCGCGGTAGGCCTCTGCATGCGAGGCCGGGCCCGGAAACCGCCCGCGCTCCACAAACGGCACGGCCACAAACATGAACTCGCGCCCCTTGCACGCCTCGACGCTCAGCAGGCGCAGGGTGACGGGCTCCTTGGCCTGGTACATCGCAATGCTGGTGGTGGCCATGAGCGTGAGGCGGCCCAGGAACTCGGTTGCAGGCATGCCCTGCGCCAGCCGTGCCAATTGCTCCAGGCTGGCCAGGCAGGCCTGCCGCTCCACGCCATGGATGGCGGCATCGTCAAAGATGCGGCGCACCAGCGCATGGCTGAAGAACGCGCCCGCATCGGCCAGCACTTCCGGCCCCAGCGCCATGGCCTGGGCACAGGCGTCTGCGAGCGCCGGGGCATTGCGGTCCAGCGTGCCGTGCACGATGTAGCGCTGCATCAGCGGCGCATTGCCATGCAGGGTCGCGGCCAGCTGCTGGCTTTCGCTGGCCCCCGGACCCACGCTCCAGCCTGCATCGTCAAACTGGCCCTGGGCCAGCACGTCGGGGTCCACCGCATCGGGCCGGGCGTTGCGGCGGCCATAGTGCAGCAGCCCCTGGATGGCGGCGGCCACGATCCCCGGGGTCAGGGGTCGCTCTGCGGCGCTGTCGCCGTCCAGCGCCCACATCAGGCCCAGCACCAGGGCCACTTCGCGGCGCAGGTAGAAGGCGCCCATCCCCTGGCAGCCGTAGTGCACGCCTTCGTGCCCAAACACCCACTCCAGCAGGATGCTGTCCTGCGGGTTGCGCAGCACCACGTTCAGCGCGCTGTGCGCGCCTTTGTCGGCCTTGTCGGATGTGTCAGCCCGCAGGCCGCCCCAGCCCTGAACAATCTGGGTGTGCAGCTCCACCAGCTGCTGCGCGCAGTGCGCGTCGGTGTCGTAGCCCAGGTGCACGAACGAGTCTGAACTCTGCGCAGCACACGCAAACTCCACCCCGAACAAGGGATTGAGGGCCGCACATATCTCCGCGCCAAAGCGGCGTGTGGTGTGAATGCGCAGGACTTCCGTGCCCGCAGGCAGGCTGCCCAGCATGTGCTGCAGCGCGCCGCCAAACACCGAGAAAGCGCCCTCATGGATGTGCTGGTTGAAGTCGCCCGCGCCCACAAACACGCCGTTGTGGCTTTGCACCAGCTTGCGCAAAATCGTCAGCGCGCCTTCGTCCAGGTCGTGCAGTTCATCAAACAGCACCGCGCCATAGCGCCCCATCAGCGGCTCGCAGGGCTCATCCCAGCCCAGCAGGTCGAGCTGGCGGCACAGCTCGAAGCTGCAGTCGCCCTCGGCATAGAAGCGGGGTTCGTGGTCCATGCCCACGCGCATGCGCTCGTAGTGCCGCAGCAGGCGGTACAGGCCGTAGTCCAGGTCCTGCGCTTCACAGAAATCCCGCAAGGTGCCGCCATGGTCCTCACACTGCTTGTCCAGCTGCCGTTTCTTGGCCAGGGCTTCGAAGGCCAGAAAAGCGTCGATGTCCACGTCATGCGCCAGCACGGCGTCGGCATCCGGGTCCGGGCTGCGCGCCAGTTCCTGGCGCAACGCCTGCTGGGCCTGCAGGATCAAAAAGCGCCGCTGCACCGGGTCATCGAGCTTGACCACCGGATCGCCCTGGGCCTTGAGCACCTGTTCGCTGAGCTGCTCGATCGTCAGGATCTCCAGGCTGGCGGGCACGGCGCCGTGGAGTTTGAGAAACCGGTCGCGCAGCGCCGTCACACCGGCGCGGGAATAGGCCAGCACCAGGATGCGCCCCTGCGGCCCCACGCCCGCCAGCAGCTGGCAGGCCTTCATGCACAGCGTGGTGGTTTTGCCCGTGCCCGCCAGCGCACTGATGATGAGGGCGGGTGCGCTGGACTGCAGCACCTGCTGCTGTTCGCCGGTGGGCACGAACCACTGGCTGTTCCAGCTCCTGGCGGGGGGATGTGTCATTTCTTGGGGGCCATGTGGCAGACGGGGGCGCTATTGTCACCGGCCCTGGCCCACCGCGCCTGGCGGCGGCGCTGGAAACACCTGCGTTGCCCAAGGCGCTGAAAATTCAAACAAAAACCGGCCTCTGCGCGCGTTCAATATGGACTTTTAGCTATATATTCGATAGCAATTGACCACCCCGGGGTCCGTATGCACTGCGCCACCCAAGTGCGACGGGCTGCTAGTGTCCGGCCGACAGCCACCGCTCCACCAGCGGGTGCAGCACTTTCTTGCGCGCACCTATTGCAAAGAAGTGCTCCTCCACCCCTTCGCACGCGCCCACCCGCTTCACGCCATACCGGGCCGTCAGGTCGTCGTGCACCAGGCCCGCCATCGGAAACACCCCCATGCCCGCCGCGCCAAAGGTCTTGAGCAGGGCGCTGTCCTCGAACTCGCCCACCACCTGCGGCCGGATGGCCATGCGCTCGAACCACTGGTCGATGCGGGCGCGCACTGCGGCATGGTGGGTGGGCAGCAGCACCGGCACCTGGGACAGGGACTGCGGAAACCCCCGCCGTGCGGCCGTCTGCAAGGGCGCTGGCGCGTACCAGGCCAAGGGCGATGTGTCCAGCAGATGGCTGTAGACCTTCAGGTTGGGGTTGGGCGGCGCAGCGCGGTCGGCCAGCACCACGTCAAGCCGATGCAGTGCGAGGTCGCCCAGCAGGTCCTCGAACTCGTCCACCAGGCACAGCAGCCGCAGGTTGGGCTCCTGCATCACCGGCTGCATGAGGCTGTGCACGGCCAGCTTGGGCAGGTCGTCGGAGATCCCCACCACCAGGCGCACCACGGGGGCGCCCACGGCATCCCGCACGGCCGCGGGCAATTGTTCCCCCAGCTGAAAAATCTGCTCGGCCTGCCGCATCGCGGCAAACCCGGCATCGGTGAGCGCCACTCCGCGCCCTACGGGCTTGAGCAGGGCATAACCCAAAGAGCGCTCCAGCTCGCGCACCTGCGTGCTCACGGTCTGCACGGCCATGCCCAGGCGTTCGGCGGCGCGCGCAACCCCTCCTTCCTTGGCCACCACCCAGAAGTAGTAGAGATGCCGATAGCTGAAGTCGGGCCCCATGGTTCGGTACCTTCCCGGTGTTCTCCGGTGTCTCTCCGGTTTTTCAGAACTGTTGCTTCTCAATTATCTGCTTTTACAAACCGGCTGCGCGGCTATCGTGGGGCCTCGTCGAGGCGCCTGGCGCGGGGCGCATGGCACCGCCACACCGATGCATGTGAAGGAGACCACCATGTTGAAAGTCCTTGTCCCCACCGATGGCTCACCCAAATCACAACACGGCATACGCCACGTGATCAGCGAGTTCGAGAAGAACCCCAGCCTGGAGGTCCATGTCCTCAACGTACAGCCACCGTTCTCCAAGCATGTGAGCGACTTCACCAACAAAAGCGATCGGGCCGACTTCCACCGCGAGCAAGCCGACCTCGCGCTTGCGCCTGTGCGGCAGGCCCTGGATGCGGCCGGAGTTCCTTACACCGTCCACTACGAGGTCGGCGACAAGGCTGACTGCATCGTGGCCGTGGCGCGCCGGCTGGCGTGCGACTGCATCCTGATGAGCACCGCACGCAAGAGTTCGCTGGTGCGCCTGGTGGAGCACTCCATCACCAACCAGGTGATCGAACGCAGCACCGTGCCGGTGGAAGTGATTGCTGGCGAACCCGCCTCGAAGCTCGAACGCTTTGGCATACCCGCAGGGGTAGGGGCGGGCATCCTGGTGCTGTGGATGGCTGCCAGCTGAGGCACCACGGCGGGGCCGCCAGACCGACCGCGCCACCCCTCTCCACCGCCACACAGCACGGCGAGCCACGCCGCCCCAGGGGCTACAGATGCACACCATCGAATCCTTGGCCACCGCCCCGATGTGGGCCGGGTTCATCGCCTTTGTGCTGGTCATGCTGGCGCTGGACCTGTTCGTGCTCGGTGGCAACAAGGCCCACCGCGTATCGGCGAAAGAAGCTGCGAGCTGGGCCACGGCCTGGGTGGCCATGGCCAGCACGTTTGGCGCCCTGTTGTGGTGGTACCTGGATGGCGCCGTCGGCCGCGAGATCGCCAACCGCAAGGCGCTGGAGTTTTTCACCGGCTACCTGATCGAACAGGCCCTGTCGGTGGACAACATGTTCGTGTTTGTGATGATCTTCACCTACTTCTCCGTCCCGCCCGAGTTGCAGCGCCGCGTGCTGTTGTATGGCGTGCTGGGGGCCATCGCCATGCGCGCAGTCATGATCCTGGGCGGCGTCTGGCTGGTGTCTGAATTCGCCTGGGTGCTGTATGTGTTCGGCCTGTTTCTCGTGGTGACCGGCATCAAGATGCTGGTCATGGCCGACCAGAAGCCCGACCTGGACCAGAACCCGCTGCTGCGCTGGCTGCGCGGCCACATGCGCATCACGCCCGGCTTTCATGGCCAGGCTTTTTTTGTGAACATCAATGGGTTGCGGTATGCCACCCCCATGTTCCTGGTGCTGGTGATGATCGAGGCCAGCGACCTGGTCTTTGCGGTGGACAGCATTCCGGCGATCTTTGCCGTGACCACCGATCCGTTCATCGTGTTCACCTCCAACATCTTCGCCGTGATGGGGCTGAGGGCGCTGTACTTTCTGCTGGCCGACATGGCCGAGCGTTTTCACCTGCTCAAGTACGGCCTGGCCCTGGTGCTGATCTACATCGGCGGCAAGATGCTGGCCATGCCCTGGTTCCACATGCCGGTGCAGTGGTCGCTGCCGATCGTGGGCGCGATCATCCTGATTTCTGTGGTGCTCAGCCTGAAGTTCTCAGGCCACCGGCCACCCCGGAGCGCATCATGACCACCACGGCCCTGCCAGACGCCCTGCCCGCGCCCGACCTGGCGCGGCGCGACAGCATGGGCCGCCTGGTTGCCGCGACCTGGCACAGCACGGGCTCAAGCCCGGTGGGCACGGGCCGTGCACGCTGGCTGGTGGCGGTAGATGGCTCGGCCTGCGCACTGCGCGCCGCCGCGATGGCTGCACGCCTGGCGGCACTCGCGCCCCACGCCGAGGTGGATCTGGTGCATGTAGAGCCCTGGCTGAGCCTAGAGGCCGCCGAAACCGAACTGGTGCAACGCGGCTGGACCGCCATGGCCCCCGCCCGCGAGCTGCTGGAGGCCGCCGCCCTGCACTGGCACCTGCATGCCCTCATGGGGAGCGACGCCGCAACAGAGATCGTGGGCCTGGCCCATGCCCTCGGCAGCTGCGGCATCGCCATCGGCTCGCAGGGCCTGACCGCTGCCGAGTCCCTGTTCATGGGTTCAGTGGCGTACAAGATCTTGCACTTGGCCAGGGGGCCGACCCTGGTGGTCCGCTGAGGCCGACAAGCATCGCGCCCAATGACAAGCCCCTCCATGCTCACTTTGGGCGTCGCCCCCACCCGTGGCGCGGTGTCTGCCAACCGGCAAAGGTTCGCTCGGATGCAAGGAAGTCACGCCATCTCCGTCAGAAAATCATCGCCGGGCATGCAAAGCCAGCTGTTGACCTGCCCCACCAGTTGCAGCACAACAGTTCGCCTGCCGCCCGGCGACGCCCCCCCTCTACATCCAGGCAGCCGTGCCGGCAACGACCAGAGCACCTTGGCTAACCATGCAAGAGCGCTGCCTGCTCCGCAATGCCCAAGTGGCGCATCACTCGCTCCACCAGTGCCTCAACCGACCCATCGTGCGCAAACCCGGCGGCTTCAGCCTGGGGAGTTTGCATGGTCGGCAACCGGCCAAACAACGCCTCGATGTGTGGGTCGGGTGCGTAGCGGATACCCGCTTGCGCATCTTGGCCGAGGGACTGCGCCATGGCCTGGACCACCGCCCCGACCGAAGCCTGCAGCACAGGCGGCTGCCAGCACCGGGACAATGGAATGGTGGTTGCCGGAAGCTGTGCGGCGTGCAGCAGGTTGTCCAGGCAACGCTCCAGCGACATCCACCAGGCCGTGGCCTGGGGCGACACCGGGCAGGTGTAGGACTGTCCGGAGCGCAGCGCATGAAAGATCTGGCTCATGAATGCCGAGCCGTGACCGGTTTCAGCAGACGGGCGGGCCACCACACCGGGCAAGCGCAGGCTGCAGGCGTCCAGTTCACCATGGCGGCTGTAGTCAGCCAGCAGCAACTCCGTCGCCCATTTGTGGGTGCCATAACTCAACAAGGGCTGGGGCGCCTGCGACTCGGACACAGGGGATGGTCCGACCGCCCCATACACCGCAACAGAACTCGCAAACACCACGCGTGGAGCGCTGCCACCGCCCTCGCGCACTCCACCGGCCAGCGCCTCCAGCAAGGCCACGGTATCGAGCAAGTTGGCCTGCACACCCAGCGACGGGTCACGCTCTGCCAGCGCACCGGGCACGCTGGCAAGGTGGAACACGCAGCCTGGAGGGTCCTCGCGCATGGCCTGCAGAAGTGCGGGGGCGGCAAAACTGCCCGCATGCCAGCGCACACTGGGCGGCGGCACCTGGGCGGGGGCCATCCGGTCCACCAGGGTCAAGCGCACAGGCCGCTGACCCGCCAGCATCGGGGACGGCCCCAGCAGGCGCCGCGCCAGGGCGGCCCCTACAAAACCCCCGGCGCCCGTGATGAGGACATGCATCAGCGCTGCTCCGAACCGGGTGGCACCACGCGCTGGCTCACGACACCAAACGGCCCCTCGCGGCCATCGGGCCAACGCGCCTGCATCTGCACGGTGTCGCCGTAGTGCATGAACGGTGTCTTGGCCGCACCTTCGTCCAGTATCTCGATCACGCGCCGCTCGGCCAGGCAAGCAGAGCCTGCATCGCGCCCCTGGTTGGACACCGTGCCCGAACCGATGATGGTGCCCGCCGTGAGTCGCCGTGTGCGGGCCGCGTGGGCAATCAGCTGGCCAAAGCTGAAACTCATCTCGCCCCCATGGGGGTGGCCAAACCACTGGCTGTTGGAATCCACATGCAGCCGCAGATGCACCCGCCCCCCTTGCCAGGCGTCGCCCAGCTCATCAGGGGTCACTGCGACCGGGGCAAAGCTGGTGGAGGGTTTGGCTTGCAAAAAGCCAAAGCCCGTCTTCATTTCGTGCGGGCCCAGCGCGCGCAGGCTCCAGTCGTTGATCTGCACGACCAGACGCACGCAGCCCAATGCCGCTTCAGGCGTCACGCCCATGGGTACCGGGCCACAGATGACGCCGAACTCGCCTTCGAAATCGATGCCGTCGGCCTCGCTGGGCATTGGTACATCATCGTGCGGGCCCAGAAAGTCGTCGCTCGCGCCCTGGTACATGACCGGGATGGTGTCGAAATGCGGGATGGGTGGCGTGTTGAAGGCGCGCTCCATCAAGCGTCCATGGTTGAGGAACGCAGATGCATCGAGCCACTGCGGGCTGCGTGGCAACGGCGCGCTGCAGGCGGCGGGATCGAACGCAAAGATGCCGGTTGCGGTGCCCGCCTCCAGCGCTGCCGTGCGCTCACGCAAAGCGGGTTCCAAAGCGTCCCAGTTCTGCAAGGCCCCCAGCAGGCTCGCAGCTATTGGAGCGGCATCGACGGCCTGCAGACCGTTGGATGAAACCAGTACCAGGCGGCCGTCCAAGCTGCCGTCTTTCAAAGTTGCAAATCGCATCGCCAGTCCTATCAAGAAGAAGGTGTTTCCATTCGCAGCCCCGCCGCCCGGATCACGCGGGCATAGCGGTCGGTCTCTGCGGTCAGAAATGTGCCGAAATCGCGCGCGGTTTGGTTGGGAGCACCCGGTGGTGCACACCTGGCCAAACCAGCCGATAACCTGGAAGTCCGCCAGGCCCGGCATTTCGGCAACGGAGAGCAAAACGGCGGACAAGGCGGGCGAGCGTTGTACGCCGATCTGCAGCTCAGCATGTGGTACATGTTTTCAACTCCCATCGCTGATGGTGGTGCCGCCATCGACCACCAGGTTGTGTCCAGTCACAAAGGCCCCGGCCGGGCTGGCCAGCATGGCGACCACACCAGCCACTTCCTCGGGTTCTCCAGCGCGCCGCAGTGGCGTGGCCTGCACACGCCTGACCATGAAGGCTTCATCAGCCATGAGCTGCTCGGCCAGCGGCGTGCGGATGAGGCCGGGCGACACGGCATTGACCCGCACACCCGCTGGGCCCCACTCCACGGCCAGGTTGCGCGCCAGCTGGGCCAGGGCCGCCTTGGTCAGACCGTACAGGCCAATCGAACGGTTGCCGCGCAGGCCCGCAATGCTGGAGATGAGCACGGCACTGCCACCGCCCCGCGCCGCCATGCCAGGCAACGCCAGTGCACACAGCCGCGCTGCGGACCGCAGGTTGATGTCAAACACCTGATGCCAGTCGGCATCGCTGGCATCAGCCAGAGGGCCGGCCGGCCCCTGAATGCCGGCGTTGCATACGAGGATGTCCAAGGGCCCGGCGCGCTCCACCAGCGCAGCGATGTCAGCTGGCGCGGCCATGTCGGCAGCAACACCGATGGCGTTCGGCAACGATGCAGCCACCTGTTCGCAGGCGAGTGCATAGCGGTCGGAGACCACCACCCGGGCGCCCTGCTCGGCCAGGGTGCGCGCAATCGCCAGACCCAAGCCCTGGGTGGCCCCCGTGACCAGGGCGGTGCGGCCCTGCAGGTCAAAGAGGCTCATTCGACCTTGATCCCGGCCTGGCGAATGGCCAAACCCCACCGCTGCGATTCGCTCTGGATGAACTCGCCGAATGCAGCTGGCGTGAGTGGTGCAGGCTCCAGGCCCAGCGGGCGGTAGCGGCCCAGCACCTCGGGCGATTCCAGCGCGGCCACCACGGCCTTGTGCAGCACCTCGACCACCGGCGCAGGCGTGCCCGCGCGCACCATCACACCGTTCCAGCCCGGAATATCGAGGTCCGCATGCCCGGCCTCGGTCAGGGTAGGCACCTGGGGGAGCACCTGCAGGCGCTGCTCGCTGCCCACGCTGACCAGCGCGCGCAGCTTGCCTTCGCGCACCAGCGGCAGGCTCGAAGCCACCACATCGCACATGAAGTCCAGGCGCCCGGCCATCAGGTCCTGCAGCGCGGGCGCTGCGCCTTGGTAGGGCACATGGGTCATGCGCGAACGCGTATTGATGCGCAGCTGCTCGGTCCACACATGGGGCTGGCTGCCCTGCCCGTACGAGCCATAGTTGAGGCCATCCCCCGCAGCGGCTGCACGCAACAGGTCGGCCAGTGTCTGGAACGGACTGCCCGCAGGCACGACCACGACCAGCGGCGACCTGAACAACCGCGTCAGGGGCGCAAAGTCCTTGAGTGGGCTGAAGCTCAGCTTGGCGTACAGCGCCGGGTACATGGCCAGCGGGCCGATGTCTGCGTACAGCAGGGTGTGGCCATCGGCAGGCTGCTGCTTGACGTGCTGCGCCGCCAGTTGCGCCGCACCGCCGGGTTTGTTCTCCACCACCACGGCTTGCTGCATGCGCTCTCCCAGCTTCTGCACCAGCAGACGCGACATCGCGTCGCCAAAGCCCCCCGCCGGGTAAGGCACCACCCAGCTCAACGGCCGCGCGGGATACGAGGCCAGCGCCCACGCCCAGGGGACCACCGCTGCGGACGCTGCAGCGCCCAGACATTGACGACGCGTGCTCATGGCTGCTCCTTGGCAGGTGCGGCCACCGACGCATCAAAGCGCCCGTCCACCAGCACAAACAGCATGCGGCACGGAGCGCCCGAACGGTTGGCCCAGGCGTGGTTGGTACCCCGCTGCACCACCACGCTGCCGGGGCGCAGTGGCACTTCGCCTTCGTCCAGCACCAGCGTCAGTTCGCCTTCAATCACCACGCCGTAGTCCACCGATTCGGTGCGGTGCATCAGCGGGTGGGGGGAGTCGGTTTTCACCGTGGAGGCGGCCGCATCGCCAATCTGGCTGAAGGCGTCATGCATGCGCTCGGCACCCCGTGCGAGGAACTCGGGCGTATCGGGCGGAATGTCCACGAACCGGATGCGCGTGCCACCCTGCGGGGGCGGCAGCACCAGCGGACCGAGCGTAGGGTCCGGGCCGTTGTCCACGACGGCGGGCGACTGCGAAGTGCTCCAGACCTCATGGAACACCGTACCGGGAATGGCCGCAATCTCGACCACGGTGGGTAGCGGCCCCTGGCTGGCGACCACGGCCCGGGCTTGAGTGTTGTGGCCGGTGACCACGCGGTGGATGGATGGAAAACCCATGAACGGACTCCTGACTCAATCTTCAAAAATGGCGACCGCGCGCGTCCAGCCTGCCGAGGCGCCGCGGATCTTGTGGGGGAAACAGCTGATCGTGAAACCGGTGGGCGGCAGCGCCTCCAGGTTGTGCAGCTTCTCCAGATGGCAGTAGCCGATGTCGCGGCCCGCCTTGTGGCCTTCCCAGATCAGGGCCTTGTTGCCCGTTTCGGCCACGCGCTGGGCGGTGTATGAAAACGGCGCATCCCAGCTCCAGGCGTCGGTGCCGGTCAGCCGCACACCGCGTTCCAGCAGGTACATGGTGGCCTCGTAGCCCATACCGCAACCGGCGCCCAGGTAGTCCTTGTGCCCGTAGCGCGACCCAGCGCGGGTGTTGACCACCACGATGTCGAGCGGCTGCAGCGTGTGCCCGATGCGGGCCAGCTCGGCCTCCACATCGGCGGCGGTGGCCACATAGCCATCCGGCAGGTGGCGGAAGTCCAGCTTCACGCCCGGCTGAAAGCACCACTCCAGCGGCACCTCGTCAATGGTGATGGAGGGGCGGGCACCGCCGTTCTTTGCATCCTGCGTGGAATGAAAATGCCACGGCGCATCCAGGTGGGTGCCGTTGTGCGTGGTGAGCGTCACCCACTCGGCCGCTGCGGCTTCGCCATCGGGGTAGTCCTCAGGCTGGGTGCCCGGGATCATGGCCATGAACTCGGGCAGCGTGTCGGCGTGCTTCTGGTACGTGATCTTGGGCGCCAGGGGGGGCGGGTCGGAGAGGACATCGTTTTCCAGATAAATGGAAAGGTCCACAAAGCGGCGTGGGGGTTTGGTCATGGCAGTGGGTACAAGGCTCACTCGGGCACCACGCCCACGGTGCGGGCGAGGGCATGGTGGATCTGGATTTCGGATTGGTAAAACTTGTCGAGGGCGGGCAGCGACAGCGGTTCCTGGGGCTCGGTGCCATTGGCGCGCAGAAAGCTCTGGACCTTGGGGTCGCGCAGGCCCACACCGAAGGCCTGGTGCAGGCGATGCACCGCCGCATCGGGGGTATGGCGCGCCACCAGCAGCGCACCCCAGGCGGTGTATTCAAAGCCCTTGAGCGCTGCAGACTGCTGGCTCAGCGGTGCGACGTGCGGCAGCAGCGAAGGCGCCTTGGCGGCGGTGCAGCCGAAGGCACGCAGCTTGCCCGTCTCCAGCATGTTCAGCGCCGCGCCCCCCAGTGGCACAAAGGACAGATCGATCTGATTGCCCATGAGGTCCTGCACCACCGGTGGCACGCCCCGGTACGGCACATGCACCAGCGGCACGCCACACAGGCGTGCCCACTGGGTCCCCATCAGGTGGATCATCGAGCCTTGCCCAATGTGCCCGAAAGTCAGTGGCTTGCCAGCAGCAGCCGCTTGCCGCGCCATGTCCAGCAACTGCGCATGGGTGGTGGCGGGCATGTCGGCCCGGCCTGCCAGCACGTAGCTGGTGCGCCCCAGTGTGCCGATGGCGCGCATCTGCTCGGGCTTGTAGCGCGCGCTGGCCAGCGACAACGGGGTGAGGATGGGCTCGGTCTGCGAAACCACCACCACCGTCGCACCATCGGCAGGCGCGTTCAGCATGCGCTGTACACCGATGGAGCCACCGGCGCCCGGCAGGTTCTCGATGACGATGGTCTGACCCAGTTCGCGCTGCATCACCGTCTGGAGCTTGCGAGCGAACACATCACTGGGGTTACCCGCAGGCTGGGGAACGATGAAGGTGATGTGCCGACCCGGCTGCGCTTGGACCCACGGCGCAGCCATGCCCGCTGCAGTCGCTACCAGGCAGGCACGGCGGCTGAGCCGGGGCTGCGTCTGCGCAAAGGCAACGGGGCTGCTCATGCCATGCCTTTCACTGCGCCTGCAGTACCCGGGGCACGGTGGATGCGTGCAAATGCATAGACCGCCACCGCGTCTATCACCAAAGCCGCAACCCCCAGGCTGCCATAGCCCCAGGCCTTGACCAAGGTGCCGCCGAGGATGGGCCCAATGGCCGCACCGAACATGAGCATGGCGGGGGTGGCGGCCAAGGCTCGGCCGCTGGGGTCCAGCCGCGCCAGCACGCCAAAGGCAAAGGTGTGCGTGAAGATCATCACGGCCGCAAACACGGCGGCGGCTGCGGCATAGGGCGCAAACACGGGCGAGTTCATGATCACCACCACCAGCAAGGCCTGGAGCGCAGGTCCCGACAGCAGAACGCTGCGGGCAGCCCAGCGCTTTTCCAGCACAGCGGCCAACGCTGCGGGAAAGAGGTTGACGACGCCCAGGGCAATCAGCACGCCGGTGACGGCCTGAAGTCCGTAGCCCCGGTCACTGCCCACGCGCTCCAGAAAGCTGAAGGTCATGGACTGCACCAGGCCCAGCGCCGCAATGCCCAACACGCCCCACCAGACCGCAGCGGGCAGAGGCGCAGCCGGAGCCCGCGAAGTGGCCGCGCCGCCTACGCTGTCGGCCTCGGGAAACGCCAGAGCCGCCACCACCGCGCCCACTGCCATGACGCCGGCAAAGACCTGGAACAACGCGGGTCCACCCAGCTTGGCCACCAGCACGGGGGTGCCCCCCAGGAACGCGATGGCAAATACCCCCAGTGCCATGCCCACCAGGGCGAACATGCGGTGGGGGTTGGGGCTGCGGGCAATGGTGCCATGGGTAACGCTCAGGGCCGTGCCCGCAGCAATACCTGCCCCCGCATGCAGCAGCGCCAACAAGGCGAACTGGGTGGTGGTGGACGCCACGGCAAACGCCACGGCCGCGCCGGCAAAGCCGCAGGTCGCCACGGTGCGCCCGCGCAACAACTGAAAGAACGGCGCTAACACCAGGCTGGCGGCCACCGCTCCAGCCAAAAACAGCGTCGCCAGCAAGCCGGCCTGCTGCGGGTCGAAGCGGTACACCGATATCAGCGTGCCCACCCAGACGGGCAAGGCCACCAGATCCACCATGCCTGCGCAGTGGCCCACCATCAGGGCCACCCGGCCCCGCAGCGATTGGGTTGTGATCATGCGCACCTCGCCTCAGATGGGTTGGGACAACGCCATGAGGGACTCGCGCATGATGCGCGAGTGCTCCTCCTTGTCGCCGCCTTCGATCTCGATCTCACCCAGTCGGGCGGAGTTTTCGACCACCATGCGGCAACGCTCCCAGCGGCGGGCTTCGAAGGCCGACAACGCAGTCGGCACATCGCCCGCCTCCGCCAGTTCATCGGCCAGCACCAAGGCGTCCTCGATCCCGATGCAGGCCCCGGACGCCAGATGCGGCGTGGTGGCGTGCACCGTGTCACCAATCAGCACCACCCGGCCGCGCGACCACGGGCGTGGCATGAGCAGGCCTTCGAGCGGACGAAAAACGATCTGTGAGTCCGGTCCGATCTGGCTGCGGATGGACTGCAGCGTGGGTGCGGAAAACCCGTCGAGCAATGCGCGCAAACGGTCCGCAAAGGTGGCCGGATCAACATGGTCGTTGGTCGGGCGCGGCTCGGTGACAAAGAGGTACATCTCGGTCTTGGAGACAGGGTTCACGCCGGGTTTGATCTTCGGGCCCATCCACATCGTGGCGGTGTCGATCTCTGGCGGCCTGGGCAGGACGGCGCGCCATACGGCCTGGCCGCTGTAGCGCGGCTGGGGGGCGTTTTCAAACACCGCTTCACGCACCTTGGAGTACAGACCGTCGGCACCAATCACCAAGTCATAGCGCTGGCGCTGTCCGTCGGTGAAAGTGACCTGCACGCCGTTGGCCTCTTGCTCAATGGCAGAGAAGGTGCAGCCGAGGCGGACGTTGGTGCCCGCCGCGCGGGTGGCCTCGGCCAGGATGCGGGCCAGCACCGGGCGCATGATGGCGCCGCCGCCTGGAACATCGCCCCCCGCAATGCGGGGCGTGGGCAAGGTGGCCACCAGAGGGCCGTGGGGCAGGTGCAGATTCACGCCGTCCGAGGCGTTGCCCTGCGCCAGAAACGCTTCGAGAATTCCCAGGCGCCGAAACGCCCGCAGCGTGGCGCCCCCCAGGCTGATGCCCGCACCGTAGCTGCGCCAGCCGGGGTCGATCTCTACCAGGTCCACCTGGGCACCCTGCTTGCGCAGTTCGATGGCGGCAGCCATGCCGGAAAAGCCCCCGCCGATGATCAAAATGCGTTGGTGAGAAAGGCTCATGGGTTTGTCTCCTTGTGATTGGTAGGGGCGATGTGGATCTCGCCGTTCGCTTGTACTGTCAATGGCACGGGCACCAAGGCGTCGCCCAGGCACGGGCCCAAGGTACACAGCCCATTGGTGATGTCAAATAGCGCGCCGTGTGCCGCGCAGACGATGCGATCGCCTGCTGCATTCAGGTACTTGTCCTTGCGCCATGCCATGGGGGTGTCCAGGTGGGGGCACAGATCGGCATAGGCGTACAGCCGCTCGCCCTGGCGCACGATGAGCACCGTGTCCTGCCCACGGCCTGCGGGGTCAAAGCCCCGCGACTCACCATCGGGCAGATCGTTCCAGTGGCAGAGCTTCATGGTCGGCTCTCAGTGCGGTGCACCCGCAGGTGGCGGGCCCGAAGGCGCCCACTTCTCGCGGTGTTGAAAGAGGAAGAGCTGCGAAGCATCGGCACTCATCGGCACTTCGCGCGCGGCCCAGGTGTCGTCATGCTGGTCCATGTCGGCGTCGTACTCCACATGGCAACCCAGGGGCGAGTTGAAGTACCAGAACCAGTTGCTGCCAAACTTGTGGCGCCCCGGCCCCCAGAAGCTCTGGTAGCCCTTTTCGACAAAGCGGGTGCCCGCCAGCAATACATCGGTGGGGCCACCCATGTGGAAGGTGAAGTGTTCGCAGCCCTTCATGAACGGCGGTGTCTGGATCATGAACAAGGTGTGGTGGTCTTGCGTGCCCGCAGGGCGCAAGAACGGTCCCACACCCGTGAAGCGATCGGTGCACACAAAGCCCAGTCGGACGTAGAACGCCTCGGCCTTGGCCGCGTCGGGCACGAAATACACCACATGCGACAGCGAACGGGGCCGCGCCGCCATGTCGGGCGACAGGCCCAGGGCGTTGGGCCCACGCTGCGGGACGGCACCGGGCGCGTTCACGGCCTCGGCAGGCAATGCCAGCGGCTTGCGCACCGTGACCTGGAAAGCGAGGGCAAAGCCCAAGTCATCGATGGTCCGCAGCACGCCGCCCTGGCGCACCACGGCGCGGTCGCGCGCCAGCTCGGCTTCGATGGCGTCGAGCGTGGCCGCATCTGCGACCCCGTAGACCGTTTCGCGCAACATGCTGGCAGTGCCCAGCGCGGGTGGCAGAGAAGGGTCGCCCTGAGAGCGGATCTCCACGCATGTGCCGTCCAGCGCTTCAAAGCGCCCACCAGCAGCGGTGACGCCCACGGGAGTGAGTCCGTAGTCGGTGAGGTACTGGGCGCAGGCAGCGACGTCGTCCACGCCAAAAACGAGCGCGTCGGGTCCAATGATGTTCATCTGTTGATCCTTGGTGGTAGAGGTTGTCAGGGCAGGTCCGGGGCTCTCAGGCGGTATGACCACCCAGGATCTGGGCCACCCAGTCGGCGATGTAGTGGCCGGCGTTGATGCTGTTGTCAAAGCTGGCGTGCTGCACGCCGCCTTCACGGTCGGTGAAGATCTTGAGTTCGCGCTTCGGGCTGTTGACCAGCTGCTCATAGGTGCGGTGCGCCCACTTGAGCGGGATCTGCGAGTCGCGCTCGCCGTGCGTGACCAGGAAAGGCACCTTGATCTTCTCGACCACGCCATCGAGGTGCACGTTTTCAGCGATGTGCATGAATTCGTCCACGTCCTTGGCGCCCCAGACCCAGCACACGTGAGCCCAGTAGTGCGGCACGGGGAAGTCGCCTTCCTTCTCCAACCGGCGCTTTTGCACATCACGCCAGTCGTGGTTGGCGCCCCAGGCTACGCCGCAGGCAAAACGCGGCTCCATGGCCACGGCGCGCGGGCAGTAGTAGCCGCCCAGCGAAACGCCCTCGCAGCCGATGCGCTTCGGGTCCACGTCGGGGTGCTGCTCCAGCCAGTCCACCACGCGGCTCGCCCAGTGTTCGGTGTCGTACCGTGCCGTCAGCCCGTGCAGCCGCAGCGCCTCGCCGGTACCCGGCTGGTCCACTACCAGAGAGGACACACCACGTTGGGCTAGCCATGCTGGCAACCCGACCAGATACTTCATTTCCTTGGTCGAATCCAGGCCGTTTAGCTGCACGAGCAATGGCGCCCGCTCCCCCGATTTCAGACCATGGGCCGGGTAGTACAGCGCCGACAGGTGCTTGCCTTCATAGGGAATCTCCACACGCTGCACCCGATCGCCCAGCAGGCGTGAGCCCTTGAGGAACAGCTCCAGCTCGCGCTCGTAAATGGCCAGTCGGCCCGGAGCGCTGTGCGCCTGCAGGCGCTCTGCGGTGATGAGATAGCTGGAGGCGCGGCGGTATTTCTCGCCAGCTGAATACAGCCAGCCGCGCGCTTCATCTTCTTCGGCCAAGCCGCAGAGCTTGTCCGCCATGCGCACCCAGGTTTCACGGAAGGCCTGCGTGCCAGCGGCATCGGGCGCCTTGGCGGCCTCTTGCAGCGGAGCGCACATCTCCTCGATTTCACCGATGCGTGCGCCCATCTCGATGGCCAGATCGACCGAGAGGTTCCAGACGTAGTTGGTAGGAAAGTACTTGAACATAGGATCACTTTGCGGGGGCTTGGGAGGCACGCGGGCCAATGCCCAGCGTGCCAAAAAAGACGGCCGTGGGCGCGTCGGAAAAGTCGGGGACAAAGTGGAAGGACTGGATCCGTCCATCGGTCACACGGAGCACATCGCGGCCCACGATGCGTTCCACACCGGCGCGGCGATACAGCTCGCTGCGCACCTCCAGCAGTGCAGACACCCGGTCCCCATCCACCTCGGTGCTCAGCAGAGACAAGCGGGCCTGCGGCCAAACCACCGTGGCGTCGATGTAGTGCGCCAGGCAGCTGGGGTTGTCCATGGACGGGGTGCAGCCGGGAAAGTCCGATCGCTCCACCTCCGGCGCGATGAGCGCGCGCACGGCGGCCATGTCACCCGCGTGCACTGCGGCGATATAGCGATCCAGCACTGCGGCCGGTTGGGGGCTGGGCTGGGCCTGCGCGTTGACGCATGCCAGCAACAGACCGGCAGCAACGCACATCGTGTGGGTCGTGGTCATGGTTCGTCCTCGTTGTCAGTCAATGAGCGCCCTGCGGCACCCCGTGCACACCGCGCCCAGTCGCGCGGACGTTGGCGATGGGCGTCGCAGGCTTCAGTAAAAAGTGGGCTAGTGCGGGCAACAACACCAGCGCCCCCAGCATGTTCCAGAGGAACATGAACGCCAGCAGCAAGCCCATGTCGGCCTGGAACTTGATCGGGCTCGCCACCCAGGTGATCACGCCCACAGCCAGCGTGACGCCCGTCAGCATCACGACCTTGCCGGTGAACAGCAGGGCGCGGTAGTACGCCTCCGACAGGCTCTTGCCTTCGCGCAGTTGCGACAGCGTTATGGACAGGATGTAGAGCGCGTAGTCCACGCCGATGCCCACGCCCAGCGCAATCACCGGCAGCGTGGCGACCTTTACGCCCATGCCCAACGCCACCATCAACGCTTCGGCCAGGAAGGACGTGACCACCAGCGGCAGCACGGCCACCACCACCGCCTTCCACGAGCGGAAGGTCACAAAACACAGCACGACCACCGCCCCGTACACCATGAGCAGCATGGTTCGCCACGCGTCCTTGACCACGATGTTGGTGGCCGCCTCAATGCCCGCAGACCCGGCGGCCAGCAGAAACTTGGTGTCTGCCGTGTTGTTGCGCTGGGCAAAGGCCTCGATGTGGCCCACGACGCGCGCCAGGGTGTCGGCCTTGTGGTCGCGCAGATAGACGTACACCGTCAACAACCCACAGGCATCGTTGTAGAGCCCACGGGGCGCGCTGGCCGTCACGGTGTTGAGCATGTCCTGGTTGGGCAAGAACTCGTACCACCGTGGGTTGCCTTCGTTGAGGCCCGACAGCACCCGGCGGTTGAGCAGGGAGAGCGAGTTGGTGCTCTCGACGCCGTCGATCTGGCGCAGCTCCCATTCGAGCGCATCGACCTTGTTCAGCGCATCGAAGTGGGAGCACTGGCCCTCAGGCGTCTTGACCATCACCGCCAGCACGTCACTGCCTGCGCCATAGGCTGCGTTCATGAATCCCACATCGCGGTTGTAGCGGCTGTCTGCGCGCAACTCGGGCGCCCCCGGGTCCAGGTCGCCAATCTTGAGCTGCGTGCTGACAAGAAAGCCCCCCACCCCCATGACCAGCCCGGCGGCCACGGCCACCGTGGCCCAGGGCCGCTGGGTGAAGCGGTCGAGCAGAGCCCACAGCGGGTGTTTGGCAGCGCCTGCCGCATCGGCCTGCTCGGCGCGCAGGCTGCGCTCGGCAGCCACCGCACTGACACCGGTGTAGCTCAACATGATGGGCAGCAGGATCAGGTTGGTGAAGATCAGCACGGCTACGCCAATCGACGCGGCAATGGCCAGTTCACGGATCACCTGGATGTCGATGACCAGCAGCACGGCAAACCCCACCGCGTCTGCCAGCAGTGCCGTCAAGCCCGCGAGGAACAGGCGCCGGAAGGTGAACCGCGCCGCCACCAGTTTGTCCACGCCCCGTCCCACGTCCTGCATGATGCCGTTCATCTTTTGCGCACCATGGCTCATGCCAATGGCAAACACCAGAAACGGCACCAGGATGGAATACGGGTCGAGTGCATACCCCAGCAAAGGCAGCAGGCCCAGCTGCCACACCACGGCCACCAGCGACGCCAGCACCACCAGCAGCGTGGAACGGATGCAGCGCGTGTACCAGAACACCATGGCCGTGGCGATGGCCACCGCGATGGCAAAGAACACCAGCACGGCACGCACACCATCAATCAGGTCGCCCACGATCTTGGCAAAGCCGGTGATGTGGATCGCCACGCCTTCGGCCTCGTACTTGACACGCAACGTCTCCAGCTGCCGCGACAGCAGGGCGTAGTCGAGCGACTGGCCCTGGGCATCCTTGGCCAGCAGGGGCACAAAGATCACGGTCGATGCGGCATCGCGCGCCACCGTCTGGCCGATCTCTCCGGAGCGTGCCACGTTCGCCGCCAGTTGCTGCAGCTTGGCTGACGATCCATCAAAACCATCGGGGATGACCGGCCCGCCTTCCAGCCCATCTTCGGTGACACCCACCCAGCGTGTGGTGGGGGTCCACAGCGACTTCATCCGCGTACGGTCCACACCCGGCAGCAAGAAGACTTCGTCAGACAGGCGGCGCAGGGTGTCCAGGTACTGCGCGTCATAGATGTTGCCCTGGGGGCGGGCAACGGCCACGCGCACCGCATTGCCCAGGCCACTGAGCTCCGACTGGTAGGCCAGAAAATTCTGGATGTAGGGGTGGCTAGCGGGAATGGTTTTCTCAAAACTCGCATTGAGCTGCAGCCGCGTGGCCTGCCAGCCCAGCAGGGCAGTGACCAGGGCACACAACAGCACCACCACGGCGCGGTGGTTGAACAGCGCCCGCTCGATCAGCGAGCCCGATCGGGTATCGAAGGACGGCGTGCTCATGGCTGCGCCCCCTGTGTCACCACGGGCACCACACCGGCTACGCCCAGCGCGAGCAAAGAACCCTCGCGCTGCGGCAGCAGTGCAGACGGCATGGGCACGGGCGCAGCGTTCAGCGGCACCAGTGCATCGCCCTGCTGGCGCAGCACAGCGCCCGCCTGGGTGGCAAACCACAGACCGCCCTTGCCGTCGTCGGCCACGGCAGTGATCGTGCTCTGCGTGGGCGAAACCAGCTGCGACCAAGTGTTGCCCGCGTCGCCCGTGCGCCAGGCGTTACCCCGCAGGCCCGCCAGGACCGCGTGCCCGTTGGCTTGCAGCTCGCCCGCAAACCAGCTGCCCTTGTAGGGCGATGGCAAGGCCTCGAACGTAGCGCCGCCGTCGCTAGAGCGGGCGAGCAGCCCCTGCTCACCCGCCAGCAGCAGGGTATTACCCTGGCGTCGCGCCACATACCAGTGCAGGGCCTTGGGATTGGGCAACCTGCCCATCCAGGGCGCCCAGGTCTGTCCACCATCGGCGGTGTAGAAGGCCAAGCCATAAGCGCCCACCGCCAGCATGCGCTGGGCGTCCCACACCACCACATCCATGAAGGGCTTGTCCGGGCCATCGGCCACCAGGCGCTCTGCATCCTGCTGCGCCTGGGGCGTGGTGGCTGCCGCTTTGGCCAGTATGGCCAAGCGGCGACCGTCCAGCCGCAGCACCCAGCTGGCTCCCGCATCGGCCGTGGTCAGCACCGTGCCGCCATGGCCCACGGCCACACCGTGGCGCTCGTCCGCAAAACGCACCATCGTCAGGCTGACGCTGACCGGGCAGGCCGCCTGGCGCCAGGTCGCGCCCCGGTCGTCGGACAGCACGACCACCCCGCGCTCGCCCACCGCCACCAGCCGCTGCCCCGCAGTGGCCGCCGCCAGCAACACGGCACGCTGAGGTGCCTTCACACTCAGTGCAGGGCGCTGGAGAGCATCCCCCACCTGTGCGAAGGCGCAGCCCGCCCCCGCCGCAGCGATGGCTGCAGCTACACAGATCGCAATACGCATGGTTTCGTCCCGCTCAGCGGACGCCCTCGCCTGCCATGGCATCGGGCGAGAAGAAGCTGTCCGGGCGGCGCGGCACGATCTTGTAGTGCTGGTTCCGCTCGTTGACCACGCCGCTGGCATACCAGGCACCGGAGATCAGATCGTTGAAGCCCCACTGCTGCTGCGGCGTGGTGGCAGGAAGGTCAGGCATCACCACCGGGTGGGACCAGATGGTCTTCCACAGCTGGCCCTTGGCATCCCAGCGGTCGCCCAGCACGGCCACCCAGGTGTCTTCGTCCACGTAGTAGCGGCTCTTGGGTGCCTGGTGGCGCTGGCCGGGCTTGAGGGTGGCCTCCACCACCCACACGCGGTGCAGCTCCCAGCGCACGTGGTCGGGGTTCAGGTGATTGGCCAATAGCACATCGCTGTCCTTGGTGGGCGTATGCAGGCGGTTGCTGTTGTAGGGGATCAGCATCTCCTGCTTGCCCACGACCTTCCAGTCAAAGCGGTCGTTGCGCCCGGCAAAGACGTCGATTTCGTCGAAACTTGCCACGCCTGCGGTGGCAGGCGTGGGCGTGTCGCAGCAGGCATTGGGCAGCTTGCGCACACGGCGCTGCCCCGTCAGGTACACCCACGACGCGCTCTTGTCCTGGTCCAGGTGCGACCGGCCCGTGATGGCCTCGCCCGCACGCACCGGTGGGCCGCTGTTGACCAGGCGGATGGTCCAGTACTCGCCCGTGAACTTGTCGTGCTGGCCTTGGGCGTAGTAGGGCATCTGGAAGTCGCCACGCCCCTCCACCGACAGCACGCGCTGGCCGTTGGCCGTGCCCAGATAGCCCCGGAAGTCGGCCTGCCAGGCCTCTCCACGCCAGTGCAGTTCGTGGTTGGCCATGATCTCCTCGCCCGTCTTGGGGATGGGGAAGGGAATGCCTCCGTAGGCACCCGTCACCTTTTCGCCATCCAGCTTGGCCTGCGTGGCATTCTTGGCCGTGTAGTCATACACCCACTGCGGCGCGGCGGCAGTGCGATGCGTCTTGTACACATCCACCCGGAAGGTCTGCGGGTACTTCTTGAGCAGCGCCTGCGTGCCTTCGGTCAGCTTGCTCGCATGTTCGGCCATGTTGGCGGCGGTGACGCTGTACAGCGGCTTTTCGCCCGCAAACGGATCGCCCCGGCGCCCGCCATTCTGAAACCCCGCGATGGGGGTGGTATAGCCACCACTCCATGCCGGAATGGTCCCCTCCTTGTTGCCAGCGCGCTCGGCCCCCAGGGGGGTCAGCTCGGTTTTGAGTTTGGCGGCTTCCTCGGCGCTCACGGCGGCGTGTGCAGCGCCCAGGGCCACAGACGACAGCAGGCAGGCGCCCGCGATGTGCAGGTAGTGCTTCATGACAGAGTTCCAGATCAGAAGGTGGTGCGGACCGAGAGCGTCAGCGAGTTGCGGTCTTTGAGCGCTTGCTTGTATTGCGCGTTGTTGGCGGCATCGAGCGTGGGCGCGGCCTTGCCCAGGTAATGCACATAGTTCAGCGACACGTTCCATGTGCCCAGGTACACCCCGGCCAGACCGAGGTTGATGTCGCCGCCCTTGTCCACCCCAAACCCCGGGCCGACGGCTGACGAGGCGCCGAGCGTGTAGCCCATGCCGATGGAGGGGGTGAGATCCAGACCCGGCAGCACCTGCCGGTAGCTGGGCGAATACACCATGCGCACGCCAGTGGCCGATTTGTCGGCATTGGGGTTGAGCATCTGCGCATTGCGTGTGACCTTGGTGCGCTGGTTCCAGGCCACCTCGCCCACAAAGGACGCTTCGCGCGAAATCCACGAAGGGCCCAGCGATGCGATCCAGGACACTTGCGCGTGCGCGGTCTCGCCCACCGCGTAGCCCGGGTTGCTGTTGTTGTTGAGGCCCGCATTCACGCCAATGGTGGCCAGGGTGGACTGCCCAGAGCTGGCCAGGGGCGCGTTGTGGCGCACCGAGACTTCCCCAGCCAGTCCCCAGTTATCAATCGTTTTGGAGAAGCTGGCGCCATAGGCACGCACGCCCTCGTGGTACATCCAGCGGTAGCTGCTGGCCCTCAGCGCGGGGGGCAGGCCTACCAGCACGTTGTTGATGTTGCTGGGGGTGGTGGCGTGGTAGCGGATGGCATAGAAACCCAGATCGGTGTCGATGGACTCGACCCGCCAGCGCAGCTGCAAGCCGCCCTGGCCCGAGTTTTTGGCATCCAGGTCTGCCTGCCGGATGAACGTGCCCGTGGGCCCCGCATTGATGCGCTCTGCACCCGGGCCCAGCGAATCACTGGTCGAGAGGTAGGCCCCCACGGGCATCAGCCGGGTCTTCTCCCACTCGTAGTTCACATACGCGCCCACCGTCACCTCGGACGACAGCTGCACCTGCCCCGAGACCTTGCCGGTCGGCCGGGCCACTTCCTTGAAGGTGGAGTTGGGTACCGACAGCAGCTTGATCAGGTCCAGCGGGGCCTGGCCGCCCGCGATGCCGTTGGCGCCAAAGAACAGGCTCTCTCCCCACAACAGGGTGTGGCGGCCCAGGCGCACCGTGGCGGGCTTGTCGGCCACATCAAAGCGCCCGTACACAAAGGCGTCCAGCAGTTCGGCCTTGCGCCCCATGAGCTTGCGGGTCTCCGCCGGAAACTCGCTCGCAGGGCTGTGGTTGGACGTGAGGCTGGTGTTGTCCGTATGGCTGTTGTAGGCCTGGTCATACCAGGCCGCCGCACTCAGGCGCGCACCGTAGCGAGGGCCGGTCAGATCCAGCTCGCTGAGCAGGTCCACACGATTGGACACCACGCCGCGCTTGAAATTGTTGTTGCCATCGTTCTGGTTGGCCGTCACGGGCAACACGGAAGACAACTCAGGCAAGGCCGTGTTGAGGCGTCGGGTGAGGCTGTATTTGACGGTGTTGTCCCAGCGCAGCTTCCAGTCGGGGTTGCCAGTGTCCAGCTCGATGGCAGAAACACAGGGGGTAACAGCCAGAGTGGCAAGGGCCAGCGTGAGGCGGCTTCTGCGGCTTTGGGCAGCACCCCGCCGCACTGCGCCTGATGGGCAGTGTTTCATCATTTGTCTCCGTTCTGTTTATTTGGGAATCTGATGACCAAAGGGGCTGGACATCGGTTCGGTGGTTACTGTAGGGAGTAAGCTCACATTCGAAAAATGGATTTTTCAGATTCCATCAATTGATATCGCGGATATCAACGTTTACCCGTAGCCCATGCGATTCAACAAACTCGACCTGAACCTGCTGGTGGCGCTGGACGCGCTGCTGACCGAACGCAACATCAGCCGCGCGGGTGAGCGCATCCACTTGAGCCAGCCCGCCACCAGCAATGCGCTGGCGCGGCTGCGTACTTATTTCGACGATGAGTTGCTGGTGCCGCAGGGCCGTCAGATGGTGCTCACGCCCCGCGCTGAGGCGCTGCTGGACCCGGTGCGTGAAGTGCTGATGCGCATCGACAGCACCATCGCTGAGAAGCCCCGCTTTGACCCCTCTACCGACACCCGGAGCTTCACGCTGCTGGTGTCAGACTTCACCACCACCGTGTTCATGCAGCCGCTGATCGAGAGGCTGTTTCACGAAGCGCCCGGGGTCCAGGTGCATCTGCGGGCGCAAAACGCCCGCCCCGTGGAACAGCTGGAGGAGTACGGGGCCGACATGCTCATCATCCCCGAGCAATATGTGTCGGCCAAACACCCGAGCATGACGCTGTTCGAGGAGACATACATGTGCGTCACCTGGACGGGCAACCCGCACATCCAAGGCCAGCTCAGCTTTGACGACTACCTGGCGGCGGGACATGTGGTGGCCGACTACTCCGGCGCGCGGCAGATCCCCGCGTTCGATGGCTGGTTTCTGGAGCGCTTCGGCGTCAAGCGCCGCATCGAAGTCACCGCGCCCACCCTCGCATCCCTGCCCAGCCTGGTGATCGGCACGGCACGCATTGCCACCGTGCACAAGCGCCTTGCCCAGCGCGCACTGCAGTACGGGCTGCCCATTCAGGTGTGGGAGCCCCCACTGGAGATTCCCGTCATGCGCCAGACCTTACAATGGCACCGCCACCGTGACAAGGATCTGGCTTTGCAATGGCTGCGCGAACGGGCTGTGGAGGTCGCAGCCACTATCTGACGCTCACTCCACTGTGACGCTTTTGGCCAGGTTGCGGGGCTTATCGACATCCGTTCCCCGCGCACATGCCGTGTGGTACGCCAGCAGCTGCAGCGGCACCACGTGCAGCAGCGGGCTCAGCGGACCGTAGTGTTCCGGCATGCGGATCACGTGGATGCCTTCGCTGCTTTCGATGTGGGTGTCGCCATCGGCCAGCACATACAGCACGCCAGCGCGGGCGCGCACTTCCTGCATGTTGCTCTTGAGCTTTTCGAGCAGCGCGTCATTGGGCGCCACCGTCACCACCGGCATGGCGCTGGTCACCAGGGCCAGGGGGCCATGCTTGAGTTCGCCGGCCGGGTAGGCCTCGGCATGGATGTAGCTGATCTCCTTGAGCTTCAAGGCACCTTCCAGCGCGATGGGGTAGTGCAGGCCCCGGCCCAGGAAGAGTGCGTTTTCCATGCGGGCGAAGTCTTCGGCCCAGCTGATGAGCTGGGGTTCCAGTGCCAGCACGGCCTGCAGGGCCACGGGCAGGTGGCGCATGGCCTTGAGGTGGGCGGCTTCCTGTTCTTCGCTCAGGCGGCCCTTGCTTTGCGCCAGCGCGAGCGTCAGCAAGAACAGGCCCGCCAGTTGCGTGGTGAAGGCCTTGGTGCTGGCCACGCCGATCTCGACGCCAGCGCGCGTGATGTAAGCCAGCTTGCATTCGCGCACCATGGCGCTGGTGGCTACGTTGCAGATGGTCAGTGTGTGCTGCATGCCCAGAGACTGCGCGTGGCGCAGCGCGGCCAGGGTGTCGGCGGTTTCACCGCTCTGGGTGATGGTGACCACCAGGGTGCGCGGGTTGGGAACGCTGGTGCGGTAGCGGTATTCGCTGGCCACTTCGACCTGGGTGGGGATGCCCGCGATTTCTTCAAGCCAGTATTTGGCCGCGCACCCGCTGTAGTAGCTGGTGCCGCAGGCCAGGATGAGGACGTTGTCAATCTCCTTGAACACGCGCCAGGCAGCCGCGCCGGGCTGTCCGTTTTGGCTCGCGCCATCGAACAACTCGGGCACGATGCCCTCCACACCTTCGAGCGTGTCGGCAATCGCGCGCGGCTGCTCGAAGATTTCCTTTTGCATGTAGTGGCGATAAGGGCCCAGCTCGGCCGCACCGCTGTGGGCCTGCACGGTGCGCACGGGGCGCTGCGCGGGGGTCAACGCGGCGCCGTCCTTGCCCACGATCCAGTAGCGGCCCAGTTGCAAGTCCACCAGGTCGCCCTCTTCCAGGTAGACGATCTGGTCCGTCACGCCCGCCAGGGCCATCGCGTCGCTGGCCAGGAAATGCTCCCCCCCTGCGTTTCCAACCCCCAGGATCAGCGGCGAGCCCGCACGCGCGCCCACCACGCGGTGGGGTTCGTCCTTGTGGATCACCGCAATGGCGTAGGCGCCGTGCAGCTCGGCCACTGTGGCCCGCACGGCCTCGAACAGATCGCCGCTGTAGTGGCTGTCCACCAGGTGGGCGATGACCTCGGTGTCGGTCTGGCTGGCAAACACGTAGCCGCGTGCCTGCAGGCTGCGGCGCAGTTCTTCGTGGTTTTCGATGATGCCGTTGTGCACCAGCGCCACGCGGCCCGCCTGCTGGGTGGCAGCGTCAACGCCCAGGCCGTGGCTGAAGTGCGGGTGGGCGTTGTGCACGGCCGGGGCGCCGTGGGTGGCCCAGCGCGTGTGGGCGATGCCGGTGGCGCCATCGACATGTTCGGCCTGCACCTGCTCCAGCAGCTCGGCCACGCGGGCCGTGCTGCGGGCACGCTGCAAGCCACCACGTGCGGTGCCGTGGCGCGAGGCGTCGATGCTGGCGCCGTGCACGGCCACGCCGCAGGAGTCATAACCCCGGTACTCCAGCCGCTGCAGGCCCTGCACGAGGATAGGAACGATGTTACGCGTGGAGACTGCGCCGACGATGCCGCACATAGTGAATGCCTTGGTTGGAAAACGATGGAGCGATGGTAGGCAGCCACACAAGAAATGTTTGATTGATATTCAAATGAATTTGAACTTTAATTTCATCAAAACCCATCGATGAAATTTAAGTTCAAAATAACAATTATGACGGAACAAATCACACTGGACGCCACCGACCTGCAGCTGCTCAACCTGCTGCAAACCGACGCCGCACAAAGCAACCAGGCGCTGGCCGAGCAGGTGCATGTGTCGCCGCCCACCTGCCTGCGCCGCGTCAAGCGCCTGCAGGATGCGGGGCTGATCGAACGCCAGGTCGCCATCCTGCAGCCTGACCGGCTGGCCGCGCTGCAGGGCCACGGACTGGCCTGCATCGTCGAGGTGTCGCTGGACCGCCAAGGCGCCGAACAGCTCGACGCGTTCGAAGCCCGCGCCGTGGCCGACGACGCCGTGCAGCAATGCTGGCGCGTGTCGCCCGGCCCAGACTTTATGCTGGTGGTGCACACGCGCGACATGCCGGGGTACCTGGCGCTGTCGCAGCGGCTGTTTACGGGTGACGCCAATGTGCGCAATGTGAAGGCCTTCTTCGCCACCCGGCGCGCAAAATTTGACACGAAAGTGCCTCTTGCGCTCGACTGACAAGCGCTTCTAGCTATCAAATTTGATAGCTCAAACCCCTGCCAGAGCGCCTGGCGCCAGATGGTCATTTCTTGCTGGCATCGCCTGGATGTGCGCTGTAAGCTCCCGCGCATCCTTGACCTTTGCCCGTGCGGGCGCTCCCACAGACCGATGCCAACCTCCCGACGCCAGATGCCCCGCCGCATCTATCCACTGCGCATACTGGGCATGGGGCTGGGCGGCATGGTGGTGGGCGTGGTGCTATGGGAGCGCCAGGCCTCCGCCCTGGCTTGGCTGTGCATGGCGCTGCCCTGCTTTGCCTGGCCCCATGTGGCCTACCTGCTCACCCAGCGCAGCGCCGACCCCTACCGCACTGAAACCCGAAATCTGCTCATCGACTCGGCCCTGACCGCTGCGCTGGTGCCGCTCATGCATTTCAACCTGCTGCCCAGCGTGCTGCTGCTCACCCTGACCATGGTGGACAAGATCACCACCGGCATCCGGGGGCTGTGGGCGCGCGCCCTGGTGGCGATGCTGGGGGCAGGCGCCGCCAGCACCCTGCTCACCGGCATGCACTGGGCGCCCGAGACCTCCATGCGCGTGATGGTGGCCTGCCTGCCCGTGATGGTGCTGCACACGCTGTCCGTCAGCATCGTGAGCTACCAGCTCATCCGCAAGGCCACGCACAGCAACCTGATGCTCGACGAGCTGCGGCGCGTGGACGCGCTCACCGGCCTGTTCGGCCGTGGCCACTGGCAGGAACAGGCCGAAGCCGCGCTGCGCCGCCACCACACCACCGACGAGCCCGCCTGCATGCTGATGCTGGACATTGACCATTTCAAAAGCATCAACGACCTGCACGGCCACACCGTGGGGGACGAGGTGATCCGGGCCCTGGCCCACGTGGTGCGCGGCCATGTGCGCGCGGGCGACTGCGCGGGGCGCTTTGGCGGCGATGAATTTTCCATCGTGCTGCCCGGCATGCACGCCCGCGACGCCCTGGCGATTGCCCAGCGTATCCGCGAGCAGACCGAATGCGTGCGGCTGCGCCACCTGCCCGATCTGCGCATCACCAGCAGCATCGGCGTGGCCCCGGCCGACCACCGCCACAGCAACCTGCGCGCCTGGATCGATGCGGCCGACGCGGCGCTGTATGTGGCCAAGCACGAGGGGCGCAACCGCGTTTCGGGCTACATGGAACCTGCGCTGGCGCCAGCGGTGTAAACGCGTTTACCGAAAGACCCCGGCTCTTACACAGCGGCTGCAGCCGCTGTGGCCTCAGGCCACCCCACCCGCAC